>JAAWPV010000082.1 GCA_022800215.1 Oscillospiraceae bacterium
ACCGGCTCACCGCTCTCACCGATGGCCGGGGCAACGTGTGGAAGTACGAGTATGACGCCGAGGGCAACATGACCCTGGCCGCCGACCCCCTGAAGCACAGCGCCACCAATGTCTATGATGAGGCCGGACGGCTCATCTCCACCACCGACCGCAACGGCTCCACCTGGAGCTATGAGTACGATGCGGATGGGCGGATGACCGCCTCCACCGATCCCCTGGGCAATAAGACCCAGTACACTTATGACGCTCTGGGCCAGCTCACTGCCGCTCAGACCCCTATGGGCTTCACCAGCTCCAGCGTCTTTGACGCTATGGGCCGTGTGACTTCCCAGACCAATCAGCGGGGCTATACCACCGCCTTCACCTATGACGCCGCCGGGCGGCTTGTGGGCGTAGTGCAGAAGGACGAGACCACCGTGGGCTATACCTACGACGCCAACGGTAACCTTTTGACCGCCACCAATGAGCTGGAGAATGTGGTGACCTTCACCTACAACGCCGATGACCTCATGACCTCCAGCACCGACGCCATGGGCGGCGTGACGACCTACACCTACGACGAGGTCCACAACCTGACCTCTGTCACCGACCCCATGGGCTTTGTGACCCGGTATGACCACGACGCCAACGGCAACGTCACCGCTGTTACCTATCCCGACGGCACCCAGACCCATTACACCTATGACAAGCTGGATCAGGTATCCACCATGACCGACGCCCTGGGCGCTGTCACCAAGTACAGCTACGACGGCAACGGCAATCTGATCCAGGTGGTGGACGCTGAGGGCTATACCTTCGGCTACACCTATGACGCTGCCAACCGGCTCACCGGGATCAACGATGGCCGGGGCAACGACTGGACCTTTGGCTACGACAACGAGGGCAACCTGACCGTAGCCACCGACCCCCTGGAGCATAGCGCTTCCAAGAGCTACGACGCTCTGGGCCAGCTTGTGAGCGAGACCGACCGCAACGGCAACACCTGGACCTATACCTATGATAAGGATGGCCGCCGTACCAGCGCCACCGATCCGCTGGGCAACGTGACCACCTACACCTACGACCAGAATGGCAACCTTCTCAGTGAGACCACCGCTCTGGGCCGTAAGACCAGTTATACCTATGACGCCATGGATCGCAACACTTCCCAGACCGACCCCATGGGCCATGTGGTGACCTTCTTCTACGATGCTGCCGGCCAGCTCATCGGCCTGACCAACAAGGACGGCACGAAGGTGGCCTACACCTACGATGCCAACGGCAACAACCTGACCGTCACCGACGAAGAGGGCTATGTGACCTCCTATGTCTACGATGCCGATGGCCGCATGACCGAGCTGACCAACGCCCGTGGCTACAAGACCGCCTATGAGTACGACAGCATGGGCCAGCTCACCAAGATCACCGACGCTCTGGATGGTGAGACCCTTTACGTCTATGACGCTGTGGGCAACCTACTGAGCGAGACCGACCCCGAGGGCAACAAGACCAGTTACACCTATGACCTGCTGGGCCAGGTGACCTCCATCACCGACCCCAACGGCGGCGTGACCCGCAGCGAGTACGACGGCAACGGCAACGTCACCAAGATCACCCAGGCGGACGGCAAGTCCACCACCTACACCTATGACGCCGCCAACCGCCTCACCTCCTATGTGGATGTGGAGGGCTATACCCACAGCTATGTCTACGATCCCAACGGCAATATCATTGCCGAGACTGACGGCAACGGCAACACCACCCACTATACCTATGACGGTCTTGACCGCCAGGTCGGCAAGGTGGATGCAAAGGGCAACGGCTCCAGCGTGGAGTATGATGCCGATGGCCGGAAGATCACCGTCATTGACGAGGAGGGCGCTGTCACCCGCTACGTCTACGACGACTGCAACCGGGTCACTGAGATGGTGGACGCCCTGGGCAACTCCACCACCTATACCTACGACGAGATGGACCGTGTGCTGACCGTCACTGACCCCCGGAAGGGCGTTACCACCTACACCTATACCGACCGGGGCGACATCGCCACCGAGACCGACGCCGAGGGCTATGTCATCTCCTACGAGTACGACGGCAACCGGAACATGGTGAAGAAGACCACCGTGGACGGCGATACCGTCCAGGTCTTTGACCCCCTGGACCGGCTCATTTCCGTCACCACTCCCGACGGCGAAACCGAGACCTTCGAGTATGACGGTATCGGCCAGATCGTCACCAGCACCGACAAGGGCGGTCACACCACCAGCTATACTTACGACGGCAACGGCAACGTCCTCACCGCCACCGATGCCAAGGGCAACGTGACCTCCTTTGAGTACAACTCCATGAACGACCTTACCAAGGTCACCCTCCACCGGGTGGACACCCAGGACGGGGTGGACGAGTATGAGGTCACCCTCTATGAGTATGATGGCCGGGGCCTCCAGACCAAGATCGTGGACGCTCTGGGCAACGTCACCGTTCACCAGTACGACGGCAACGGCAATCTGGTGAAGACTACCGATGCTGATGGAAGTGTGACCGAATATACCATAAATGCTCTTGACTTGGTCGAGCATATTAACTACAATGGTGGTAAGCAGGTCGATTATGTTTACAACAAAACCGGCGACCTGGTCGCCATGTCTGACTGGACAGGTATCACCACCTTCGAGGTGGACCTGCTTCACCGCATCACCGCCACCACGGACCGGCTAGGCAAGCACGTGGCCTACACCTACGACGCCACCGGCAACCAGACCAGCGTGTCCTACCCTGATGGCACCACCGCCACCAAGGAATACGACCTGGTGGGCAACCTGACCAAGGTCATTGAGGAGGACGGGCGCACCACCACCTATGAGTACGACGGCATGGGCCGAGTGACCCATATGAACTACCCCGATGGCTGGCAGGAGGACTACCACTATGACGCTATCGGCCAGCTCACTGCCATTGAGGATACCGACCCCTCTGGCAAGGACATGAAGCAGCAGAAGAACACCTTTACCTACGATGTCTGCGGCAACACGGTCCATGAGTATATGCGGGGCAACGGCACCGGTGAGACCACCACCGACGTGACCTACACCTACGACGAACTGCACCGCATTACCTCCGCCAAGGAGAACTATGGCAACGCTTGGCGCAATTACCAGTACGACAGCCTTGGAAATCTCACCTATGAGGAGAACTCCAACTCTGTCCACTACGATTACAAGATGAACAATCTGAATCAGGTGACGGAGAAGCACTACAGCACCAACGACAAGGAAGGCACCCTCTACACCTACGACAAGCGGGGCAACCTTGTTCTG
>JAAWPV010000071.1 GCA_022800215.1 Oscillospiraceae bacterium
GCCAGAGTCAAAATGGCGTTGGGGATGGGGGTGGATTCAAAGAGCTGTATCTTTTTTTCGTCCTTGGGCATGAAGAGAGACTCCTTTCTTGCGGGCGGTCCATTACAGAGAGTCCACAGACAGATTGTATATCATATATAATGCGCCATAAGGTCCCCTTCAAGCAAGAGCAAAAGCGTACAAAAACAGGCGATTTTGGGCTTAAAAATTTATACCACCATACCACGAGTCCTCCTGTTTTCAATGGTTTTCTTGCGCTGCCATAATCGAATACCACGATTTTACAAACTGTTCATATCATTTTGTTGCAGATATTTGGAAAAACGGCTATAATAAGTTTTATTCAGTCCCACATAAAAGGAGCGATTATCTTGAATAATGCAAACAGCAAGCAGGATCGAAAGCCAACAAGTAAGTTCCGTAAGGTTCTCACCAACCTTCTGGTCACACTTTTGGCAGGCGTGGTTTATTTTTATATCTCTCTCCCCGCCATCAATTTCCAATCCCCAGATTTTTATGCCTTTATCTTCTTTCTCTGCGCCGTTTATATCGTGCTGGCTCTGGTGACCTCCGGCTTTGATATCAAGAGCAGCAGCGGCTTTAAGGATTACCTCCGGTTCATCAAGTCCCAGTGCCTGCCTGTGGGCATTCTGCTCATTGCCCTCATCGTGGTAACAGTGGCGGGGCAGATCATCTCCTCCCCCATCTTCCGAGCCAGTGAGTACCGGGACCTGCTGGCCGCTCCCACCGGTGATTTCATCTCCGAGGTATCCCAGATCTCCTTTGAGGAGATCCCCACTCTGGACAAAGACTCCGCCAACTACCTAGGCGACCGGCAGATGGGCACCCTCAGCGATATGGTGAGCCAGTTTGAATACTCCAATGACTCCACCCAAATCAACTACCAGGGCCGTCCCGTTCGGGTGGCTCCCATCGCCTACGCCGATTTGATCAAGTGGTTTACCAACCGCTCCCAGGGTCTTCCCGCCTATGTGATCGTGGATATGGTCAGCCAGGAGGCTACTATAGTCCGTTTGAATGAGGGGATCAAATACTCCTTCTCTGAGCCTTTGAACCGCAACGTCATCCGCCACCTGCGCTTCCACTTCCCCACTATGATGTTTGCCGAGCCTGAGTTTGAAATCGACGAACAGGGCCGCCCCTGGTGGATCGCCCCCCGCATTGTCAAAACCATCGGCCTCTTCGGCGGCACCGATATCCAGGGTGCCGTGCTGGTGGACGCCATCACGGGAGAGTGTACCTACTATGACAGCGCCGATGTTCCCACCTGGGTGGACAATCTCTATGACCCGGATCTCATCATGCAGCAGTATGACTACCACGGCACCCTCATCAACGGCTTTATCAATTCCATCTTCGGCCAGCGGGACGTGACCCAAACTACGCAAGGTTATAACTATATCGCCATGAACGACGATGTTTATATGTATACCGGCGTCACCTCCGCCAATGCCGACCAGTCCAATCTGGGTTTTCTGCTCTGCAACATGCGGACCAAGGACACCACCTTTTACACCGCTCCCGGCGCTACGGAGTACGCTGCTATGGCTTCTGCCCAGGGCGTTGTTCAGGATCTTGGCTACAAGGCAACCTTCCCCATTTTGCTGAATATCTCCGGCCAGCCCACCTACTTCATTCCTCTGAAGGACGCGGCCAACCTGGTGAAGATGTACGCCATGGTCAACGTATCCCGGTATGATATCGTGGGTACCGGCTCCACCGTCCCCACCTGCGAACAAAACTATATTCAGCTTCTGGCCGAAAAGGGCATCACCCAAGCCGAAGAACTGCCGCAAAATACTGCCGACGGTACTATTGCGGAGCTTCGTTCCGCAGTTCTGGACGGCAACACGTATGTGTTTGTCCGGCTGGAGGGCGAAAGCGTCTTCTACTCCATCTCCGCTGCGGAAAACAATATAGCTGTGATCCTCAATGTGGGAGACCGGGTCTCCATCCAGCATACGCCTTCAACAGAAGGGTCCGATATCCTCGCTGGGTATAGTATCACCCGGATCCGATGAGCCTCTTGTCAGGCAGCAGCTATCCCAACCATATTCTCTTGCATAACAAGGGCGGAGCGCTTAATGCGCTCCGCCCTTTCTTATGTTGAATTCTTTTGTGCCGGCTCAGCAGCAGCCGTTGTTGCAGCCGCAACCACCGCAGCCACCGCAGCTGCCACAGCCACAACCGCAGCCACCGCCGCAGCAGCAGATGAGGATGATGAGGATCAGGATGATCCAGCAACAACCGCCGCCAAAACCGCCACAACCGTTATTACAGCACCCCATATAGAAGTACCTCCCAAAAGAGAATTTGAAGTCCGGCGGACTTTCCGTCCGGCTTCAATCCATCTTATGCAAAGGGTACTGTTTGGTGCGTCAGCCCTCCTTGTCCGCCTTCGCAGGCCCTTCAAGCGGCTCTGGCAAGGGCTCCATAGTGCCCACACAGCGATTGATGGGAGTACCAAGAGCATGGAACTTCGCCTCATAGTCAGTCATAACACCGCAAATGCCATTGGCGTGAAGGTCTCGGGTCACCTCAGAAAGCTTGAAGCCCACTTTGGGAAACTGGAACAAGGACCACTCAAACAGGTCATGATTGTCGGTCTTGAAATGGATTTGCCCCTGCTCTCCCAGCACCTTACGGTAGCGAAGCAAGAAGCCGGGATGGGTCAGCCGGCGCTTGGCATACCGGGCACCGGGCCAGGGATCGCAGAAATTGACATAGATCCGGTCCACTTCACCGGGGGCAAAGTACTCCTCTAGGTTGGCGGCGTCGGCATCGATAAAAAAGACGTTGATAAGCCCCAGTTCTCTGGCCCGCTCGGCAGCAATAACCATAGCATCCGGTACCCGCTCGATGGCAATAAGCATTGTGTCTGGCTCCGCCTGGGCGGTACCAACAGTAAAACGGCCCTTACCGCAGCCCAGTTCCACATAGACTTCCTTTGCGGTTGGCATCAGTTCCCGCCAGTGGCCCCGGTAGTCCTTAGGCGCGGTAATAACCAGATTCCCGCATGCCTCCAGCCGCGGAATCAGGTTGGGCTTTTTTCTCATACGCATACGCAATATCCTCACTTCTGCAATTCAGCTTTTATTTTTTAAGGATACCACAAGCAAGAAATTCTTGCAATAGACGAATTTTTAGCTTATAATAGATTTTGCTATCTGGGCGTAGTGCATCCGCTTTGGGAGGATAGATAGCCTATCCTTGAGCTTCAAATCGAA
>JAAWPV010000066.1 GCA_022800215.1 Oscillospiraceae bacterium
AAGATGAACGCCATGCAGAACCCCACCCTGGCCCCCTACGCCAAGGAGGGGGAGGTGGAACTGCGCCTCACCGCCAAGGCCTCCAGCCCCGAGGAGGCCCAGGCCCTCATTGCCCCGGCGGAGGCCGCCCTCCACAAACGCTTCGGGGATCTGATCTACGGCGTCAACGTCCCCTCCCTGGAATCGGTGTGCCTGGCCCTTCTGAAAGAGCGGGAGCTCACCGTCTCGGTGGCGGAGAGCTGTACCGGGGGCCTTCTGGCCAAGCGGATCACCGACCTGCCCGGCTCCTCCGCCGCCTTCAAGGGCGGGGTGGTCAGCTACTGGAGCCAGGTCAAGCACGACATTCTGGGAGTGCCCAACGACCTTCTCTTCCAATACGGCGCCGTGTCCGACCCGGTGGCCCGGGCCATGGCCGAGGGCGTCCGTACCCTGGCCGGGGCCGACCTGGCCCTGTCGGTCACCGGGGTGGCCGGCCCCGACCCCGACGACCGGGGCAACCCCGTGGGCCTTGTCTACGTGGCCATTGCCGGCCAGGGGGAGACCTTTGTCCGGGTTCTCCACGCCGCCGGAGCCCGGGAGCGGATCCGCACCGTGGCCGCCAACCACGCCCTTGATCTGCTGCGCAGAAGGCTGACGGGCCTGCCCATGGAGATGAAAAGCGAAAAGTGACCCAGCCGCCACGGCTGTACCGGAGGCCACACTTTTTCCTTTTTCCTCTCCTTTACCTTGACTTTTTTACCAAAATCGTTTATTCTAAAGGATAGTAAAACGTCAAAAAATCAGGAATCGAGGGGTCTTATATGTCTGATTACGCCAGCCGCCGCATCTCCGAAGCGGAGCTCTCCGTTATGGAGGCCCTGTGGGATACGGGTACGTCCATGACCGCCAAGGATCTCCAGGTCATGCTGAAGGAACGCCGGGACTGGGAGCGCACCACCGTCCGTTCCCTGCTGACCCGCCTCCAGGAGAAGGGCTCCGTCCTGGTAAGCAAGGACTCCGATGTGGCCACCTACTCCCCTGCCTTCACCAAGGAGGAGTACGGCTGGGATCTGGCCGAGGTACTGGTTCACCGTCTCTACGACGGCAAGGCCGAAACCCTGGTGGACACCCTGAAGGCCCACGGCCTGCTGAAGTAATTTTCCCCCCAGCAAAGCGGCACCCTTGCCCGGACGGTCTCCCGGCAGGGGTGCTTTTTCTGTCCCCGCCGGCCTCAGAGGCCTCCCCTCCCCGGAGCGTATTTTCTAAAAGGAAGATGGGCTCCGGGCTTCTTTTTGGCATAAAACCCATTGATTTTCCCCACTTTGTAGAGTATAATAGCAGACCGTATAAGCTTTTATTCTGAAATGCGAAAGATTTGAGGTGCGTGAATTTGCAGAACGACAACCTTCGCAACATAGCCATCATCGCCCACGTCGTCGGGGCAAAGTCCGCTTAGCTCCTCTTCCGCCTTTGGCGAAAGCTCCACACGCTCCCTTGCCCCTCCTCTCCCCACAAAAGCTGAGGATCACTTTTGCGGGGATCCCCTTTTTTGATTTTAATAACGGCGCTGCCGCGCCGCCCCATCTGCGATGGGGCCCCGGTGGTCTTGCCGCAAAGGAGATACGAACCATGCAGAATAACCAATTACGCAACGTAGCCATCATCGCCCACGTGGATCATGGCAAGACCACCCTGGTGGACGAGATGCTCAAGCAGGGCGGCATCTACCGGGAGAACCAGGCCACCGTGGACCGGGTCATGGACTCCGGCGACCTGGAGCGGGAGAGAGGCATCACCATCCTGGCCAAGAACACCGCCGTCCACTACAAGGACGCCAAGATCAACGTGGTGGACACCCCGGGCCACGCCGACTTCGGCGGCGAGGTGGAGCGGATCCTGAAGATGGTCAACGGCGTCATCCTGCTGGTGGACGCCGCCGAGGGCCCCATGCCCCAGACCCGGTTCGTTCTCAGCCGGGCTCTGGAGCTGGGCCACCGGGTTATTGTAGTGGTCAACAAGATCGACCGGCCCGACCAGCGGATCCACGAGGTGGTAGACGAGGTGCTGGAGCTGCTGCTGGATTTGGACGCCACCACCGAGCAGCTGGACTCCCCCATGCTGTTCTGCTCCGGCCGGCAGGGAACCGCGTCCTATTCCCCCGACGCCCCCGGCACCGACCTCACCCCCCTCTTTGAGACCATTTTGGATTACATTCCCGCCCCCGAAGCCGATGAGAGCGCCCCCTTCCAGATGCTGGTCTCCTCCATTGACTACAACGAGTTTGTGGGCCGGATCGCCGTGGGCCGGATCGAGCGGGGCACCATCAAGCAGAATGAAGAGATCGCGGTGTGCAACTTCCACACCCCCGACGCCGCCCCCAAGAAGGCCAAGGCCACCGCCATCTATCAGTTTGACGGTCTGGCCCGGGTACCCGCCACCGAAGCCACCGCAGGCAACATTATCGCCATGAGCGGCATCGGGGACATCACCATCGGCGACACCATCTGCGCCCCCACCGCCATTGAGCCTATGGAGTTTGTCAAGATCTCCGCCCCCACCATGGAGATGACTTTCTCGGTCAACGACTCCCCCTTCGCCGGACGGGAGGGCAAGTTCGTCACCTCCCGGCAGCTCCGGGAGCGGCTCCAGCGGGAGACCCTGAAGGACGTGTCCCTCCGGGTCACCGAGACCGACAACACCGACTCCTTTAACGTGGCCGGCCGGGGCGAGATGAGCCTTTCCATCCTCATGGAGACCATGCGCCGGGAGGGCTACGAGTTCCAGGTCTCTCCCCCCCGGGTGCTCTTCCAGGAGATCGACGGGAAAAAGTGCGAGCCCATTGAGCGCCTGGTGGTGGACGTGCCCGCCGACTGCGTGGGCAGCGTCATCGAGGCCATCGGCCGCCGGAAGGGCGACATGCTGGACATGACCCCCGTGGGCGACCGGATGAAGGTGCAGTTTTTGGTGCCCAGCCGGGGCCTGTTCGGTTACCGCAACGAGTTTTTGACCGCCACCAAGGGCGAGGGCATTATGGCCAGCGTCTTTGAGGAGTACGCCCCCATGAAGGGGGAAATCGCCCGGCGGAACACCGGAAGCCTGGTGGCCTTTGAGACCGGCGAGGCGGTGACCTACGGTCTCTATAACGCCCAGGAGCGGGGCGCCCTCTTCATCGGCGCCGGCACCCCGGTCTACGCCGGCATGATCGTGGGCGAGTGC
>JAAWPV010000067.1 GCA_022800215.1 Oscillospiraceae bacterium
GGGCCACCAGCAGGATGATGTGGAGGTAGCCGCCGGTCAGGTTCACCAGGCTGCGGATCAGGTAGAAGCCCGGCCAGGTGTAGGCGACGAAGGCGGCCATGCCAAAGCTCACCATCAGGCCCAAAAACATGATAAGGAAGGTCCTGGCGGTATAGCGGCCCAGGCTCAGCCCAGCCGCGCCCTGTTCCAGTTGACGCTCCTGCTCGTAAAAATTGTTTTCCATTTTGCATCGCTCCCTTTTCATACAGCTTACGCTGTGATTCTATCACTTATCCCCCTGATATGCAAGGGAAATTTAGCCGGCGCGGCGGGAGGGACGTTTTTTTCTGGCATTCAGATATACCCGCCGGGTCCTCCCCAAAGCGGTGAGGATGGCCCCCATGGTGGGCCAGCACAGAAGCAGGAACACCCCAAGCACCAGGGCCTCCTGCAGGTCAAGGGCGCTCAGGGAGAACAGCGCCTTGAGCCCCGGCTCGCTCACGCAGACCGCCAGAGCCGCCGCCATCAGGCCCCACAAGGCCCGGCGCTTCCAGTCAAAGGGCTTGCAGACCTGGTAGAGGACCAGCAGGCCGATGAACGCCACGCACAGAGCCGACAGGGTGGAGAGGACCTGGGTGGAAAAGTCAAAGGCGAAGGCGAACGCCTGAAGCCCCAGGATGACCAACAGATCGGTGAGGCCGCCGGGAAGCGCCTCCCGCAGGACATTGCCCATAAAATTCCCCTTTACCCGGCTCTTGTTTGGCTCCAGGGCCAGGAAGAAGGAGGGCACCCCGATGGTGAGGGCCGAGATGAGGGAGAGCTGGATGGGCACCAGGGGGTAGGGCATATCCACCAAGATGGTGAGAAGGGACAGGCAGAAGGAGAAAATGTTTTTCACCAGATAGAGGGCCGCTGAGCGCTGGATGTTGTTGATCACTCGCCGCCCCTCAGCCACCACCTGGGGGAGGCAGGCGAAGTTGGAGTCCAGCAGCACCAGCTGGGCGGCGTGGCAGGCCGCGTCGGAGCCCGAGGCCATGGCGATGCCGCAGTCGGCGTCCTTCAGGGCCAGCACGTCGTTGACCCCGTCCCCGGTCATGGCCACGGTGTGGCCCTGCTTCTGGAGGGCCTTTACCAGCTTCCGCTTTTGGCCCGGGGTGACCCGGCCAAATACGGTGTACTCCCTGGCGGCGTTGTAGATGTCCTCGTCGGTCTGGAGGGTGGCGGCGTCCACCCACTTCTCCCCGTTCTCCACCCCGGCCTGACAGGCCACCTCGGCCACCGTCCGGGGGTTGTCCCCCGAGATCACCTTCACCGCCACCCCCTGCTGGGCAAAGTAGGCGAAGGTATCGGGGGCCTCGGGCCGGATCCGGTTGGAGAGAAGGGCCAGGGCCATGGGGCGGACTTTTCTGCCGTCCAGGGGGGTCTTGCCGTCGGGATTTCCGTCGTAGCCCGCCAGAAGGAGAACCCGGTAGCCCTTGGCCTGGTATGGCTCCACCATCTCTCTCAGATCCTGGTACCGCTCCCCCATGACGAACTCGGGCGCCCCGGCCAGAACCGCCCCATGGCGGTCAAAGATGGCGGCGGAATATTTGTAGGCCGAAGAGAAGGGCACCCTGGCGGTGCAGGACCAGGCGGGCTTTTTGGCAAAGCGGGCGGCCATGGCCTTCCCCGTCTCATTGTCCGGCTCCAGGGCGGCGAAGAGGGCGCCGGCGGCCTCCTCCACCGCCTCCGGAGGGTATTCCTCCTCGTCCAGCAGCACCAGCTCCTGGACGGCCATCTCAGGCTGGGTGATGGTACCCGTCTTGTCCACGCACAGCACGTCCACCCGGGCCAGGGTCTCGATACAGTTCATGTCCTGGGCCAGGGTCTTTTTCTGGGCCAGACGGATCATGCTCACCGCCAGGGCCACGCTGGTGAGGAGGTAGAGCCCCTCGGGGATCATGCCGATGAGGGCGGCCACGGTGGCGGTCACCGCCTGGGTAAGGCCCAGGTCCAGCACAAAATACTGCTTCCAGAAGAGGATGGCCCCCATGGGGATGAGGGCGAAGCCGATGAAACGGATCAGCTTGGTGAGGGAGGCCATCATCTCCGACTGGCCCGCCCGGACCCCCTTCTTGGCCTCCAGGGTGAGCCGGGCGGCGTAGGAATCCGCCCCCACCGCCGTGAGCTGAGCCCGGCAGGAGCCGGAGACCACGAAGGAGCCGGAGCGGAGTTTTCCGCCCGGGCCTCTCTCCTGGGGCTCGGCCTCGCCGGTGATCATGGCCTCGTTGACCTGGACCGAGCCGGACCGGACCACCGCGTCGGCGGTGATCTGGTCCCCGGCGGAGAAGACGGCGACGTCGTCCCGGACCATATGGTCGGTGGGCACGCTCATCTCCGAGCCTGCCCGGACCACCGTGCCCCGGGAGGCGGCCAGCAGCTTGAGCTTGTCGATGGTCTTTTTGGAGCGCAGCTCCTGAAAGATGCCGATGACGGTGTTGATCACGGCAATAAAGATAAAGGTGGCATCCTTATAGGACCCCACGGCCACCAAGGCGGCAGCCAGCACCAGGAAGATGAGGTTGAAGAAGGTAAACACATTCTCCTTTATGATCTCTTTCTCGGTCCGGGTGGGACCTTTGACGGTCACATTGGCCCAGCCGCCCCTCTGCCGTTCCAGCACCTGGTCCTTGGACAGGCCCTGGGCCGGGTCGGCCTCCACCACGGGGATGGGGGTCCGGGTGTCTGCGGCCTCGGTTTGGGGCGTTTTCATTCGTCTCATGGCGTTTCACCTTCTATCCGGCCCTGTCCCCCGCTATATATGGAGGGAGGAGGGGATCTGAATTGGAAGAGCATACACGCAAAAGCACCGACTCTATGACCCGGCTGGCCCTGTGCGCGGTGGTGGCAGCGGCGGCGGTCTACGCCGGGGAGAAGCTGTGCGAGGGCAAGCATTGGCCCCTGTGGGAAAAATACGGCCCCTGGATCCTGGAGAACAAAGTCCAGGCCATCGCCGTCCTGGCGGCGGTACTGTACGGGGTCAGTCTGGCCCTGTGGCCCGAGGAGAAGAAACCGGAGGTGGTGGAGGGGTTTGAAGCCTGCGTGTAAAGGAAAAAGGAAAAGGGAAAAAGCTATGGTCTTGTGACCGCCGGAGGCGGCACATTTTAAGTAGTCCGGCTCCGCCGGACCTCTCTATTCAGCTTTTTACTTTTTCCCTTTT
>JAAWPV010000015.1 GCA_022800215.1 Oscillospiraceae bacterium
TTTTCGGGCAGCATAGAAAGTATCTCATACTCGGGCAGATCGCTCCTATCGTCCTTGGCGGCGGACGCCGGGGCCGCCAGGCCCAGGGTCATCACAAGGACCAGGAAAAGGGACAGAACTCTTTTTTTCATGGGTATATCCTCCTTTTTATTCCCCGTCCATGAAGGGCTTCAACCACACCTTCACAGATCGGGCCATCTCTTTGGCGAAGTCGGACTCATACTTCCGCTCACACAGGGCTTTCACCCAGGCGTCGAAGCCCTTGGCGCCCGCCTTCTTCCTGTACATATCCCGCAGTTCCTCGCCGCTGAGGCGGCGGTAGCGGTTCTCATGGACCAGGTATTTGCCCTCAAAGCGCTCGGGCTTGGGCCGGTCCTTCTGCTGCTGGGTGGGCCGTCCGATGACCAGCATAGCGGCGGGGATCACATACTCGGGAATGTCCAGCAGCTCCCGCACCCGCTCGCAGTTTTCCATGATGTCGCCGATGTAGCAGGAGCCGAGGCCCAGAGCCTCAGCCGCCACCACCACATTCTGGGCCACGATGGCGGCTCCCACGGCGGAGCCCAGGGCGCTGCTCAGGCCGGGCAGACGGACCTCCATTCCGGCTTCCCGGTAGGTGTCCAGGTTCCGCTGGCTGTCCCCGCAGAAGATGAGCACCACATCCGCCGTGGCGATGAAGGGCTGGTGGTCGCACAGCTCGGCCAGCTCGTCCTTAATGGCCTGGTCGGTGATGTCGATGATGGCGTAGGACTGCTGGTTGCCTCCCGTAGGGGCCTGGTGGGCCGCTTCCAGTAGCAGGGCCTTCTCTTCCGCCGTCACCGGCTCCCCGGTGAAGACCCGCACGGACTTTCGGTCAAAAAGGCTTTGCATAATAGGATCCATCATTCATTCCCCCCTGTCAATGTTGATTTCTCGTTCCCATTTTGCCACAATTTCCCCAGATATGCAAGCCCTTTTCTTGACAGTTCAGGGCCTCGGGGGTACAATATATCTTAAAGTTTGCTTCAACTTCCGAATTCGACAAAGGAGGTCCTTTTTATGACCTATACCATCGGCGAGATGGCCAAAAAGCTGGGAGTGGCCCCCTCTACCCTTCGCTACTACGACAAGGAGGGGCTTCTTCCCTCGGTGGAGCGGTCCGAAGGGGGCGTGCGGATCTTTCAGGATGCTGACATGGGCCATCTTTCCACCATCAAATGCCTGAAACGCACCGGCATGTCCATCCAGGAGATCCGGCAGTACATCGACCTTTCCCTCCAGGGGGATGAGACCATCGGGGAGCGGATGGAGCTCATTGACCGCCGCCGGGAAGCGGTGCTGGAGCAGATCGCCCAGCTCCAGGACACCCTTCACACCCTGGACTACAAGCATTGGTTTTATGAAACTGCCCTGGCCGCCGGCACCATGGACGCCCCGGCCAATATGCCCCTGGACCAGGTGCCCTCGAAATTCCGGGACATGCGGAAAAAATAGAGCAAAGCAGGACCCCATTCAGGGGTCCTGCTTCTTTTCATAATGCTTACCCAAACAATTACGGATTCTGAAGCTCCGCCTTGGCGGTCTGGGCGGCCAGGTCGCCGGAGTAGAGAGCGGTGCCCACGCCGTGGGCGGCCACATAGTAGCTCACCAGATTGCCGCCGTAGATCATGTTGCCCGCACCGAAGAGGTTGGGGATAACGGAGCCGTCCTCCCGCAGGAGCCGGCACTGACCGTCCACCTTTACCCCCACCAGGGAGGTCATGGTGATGGGCTGGAGCCGGAAGGCATAGAAGGGGCCCGCCTCAATGGGGTGCATCTCCTCCACGGGGGTGCCGAAGTCCTTGTCCTCCCCGGCCTGGATGTAGCCGTTGTACTTCTCCACCGTAGCCTTCAGGCCCTCCGAAGAAACTCCGGTCTTTTCCGCCAGCTCCTCCAGGGTGTCCGCCTTGTAGATATACTCCATTTGGGAGTTGATGAGGCTGTCTACCTGGGGGTTATTGGAATCCACGATGCCCCAGGCCACAGGCACCTCCTGCTTCAGCAGCCGGTGATAAGGCTCATACCAGCGGCCCGCCTCGTTGAAGAACCGCTCCCCCTCCATGTTGACGATCATAGACCGGCCGGCGCTGTAATCCAGAAAGCTGAAATCCACGTTGATACCCATGATCTCATCGTAACCCAAAGAGCCCATCATGGTGTCTCCCAAGGGGACAGCGCCCACCTCAAGGGCCATCTTCAGTCCGTCGCCGGTATTGGTGCCGGCAGCGAAAACCAGGCCCTCCACAAACTCAGGGGCATACTCTCGGATCATCTCCGGATTGTGGGCAAAGTCGCCGCAGGCCAGGATCACCTTCTGGGCGTAGATATCGTAGGTGCTGGTCTTGTCCTGGACACTGACGCCGATGACGGCGCCGCTCTCGTCGGTGAGGAGCTTCATGGCCCGGGTGTTGAGCCGCACATCAATACCGCTGGTGGGCAGGTACTTGTTCACCGCGTAGGCCAGATAGGCCCCCGGCCACCGGGGCTCCTGGTGCTCATCAGGGGACGCAAAGCCGGCACCCCAAGGACTGACAGGGGCATTGACCCCCGCTGATGCCAGCAGTGTGCTGGTCCGGAGGAAAGTCCCGGCCAGCCCGCGGACCAGATCCTCATTGATCTCCAGATTCATAAAGGGACTCAGGGCAGCCTTTTCCGACTCCACCACCTGGTCCAGCCAGGCGTCGTCATAGGCTCCTGTTTCGTCCGAATAGGTATAGAAGGCGCCGCCGGACACGCTGGTGGTGCCACCCAGGAAGCCCGCCTTCTCAATGAGGGTGACCCTCAGGCCGTTGGGGTCGTTGGCGCTCTCCCCGGAGTAGGCCTCAATGGCGGCCGTCATACCGGCGCCGCCGCCTCCCACCACCAGGATATCGGTGTGAACGTCCTCCCCCTTGGTGAGGGGGGCCTTCTCAGGGGCGGCGGAAAATCCGCCGGAGCTGCCGGCCTGGTCCAGGCAGTCCTTCACCGCCTGCTTGATGGCGTTGCTGGTGAAGGTGGCCCCGGTGACTCCGTCCACGTTGAAGCTCTGGTGATCCAGAATGGCCTGGGGGATCTCCCTGCAGGGGGTGTCGGTGATGGTGATGGGGTGGTCGGTACACTCCACGATCTGCACATCCTGGATGCTGTTCTCGTCCACGGTGACGCTGACCGTCACATGGCAGTGCTGAAAGCCCTCCTTGGTGGCGGTGTAAGTGCCGGGGGTCAGGGCGGCGCTCTGGGGCTCCTCCCCCTTGGCGGCAGCGATGGCCTTGGCGGCTGCCTCCTTGGCGGCGGTGGAGGTGACAGTGGCCCCGGCCACGCCGTCGATCTCAGCGCTCTGGGCTGTTTTGATCTGTTCCGCCAGTTCCTCCAGGTGGGCGCCGCCCACGGTGGGGGTCTCCTGGTCGCCGGTCACTGTCACGCCGGTGATGGCGCTGGCGTCCACCGTGACGGAAACGGCCACGGTGCCGCCGTAGCCCATAGCCTCCCCGGTGTAGGTGCCGGGGGTGTAGAGCCCTGCTCCCTGGGTGGGCTCCGGCTCCTTCTTGCCGCAGCCTGCCACGGACAGGGCCAGGGCCAGAGCGGTGGCAAAGGCAAAGAGTCTCTTTTTCATTTCTGGTTCCTCCCTTATGGTATCGTTTTGGAGTCTTGCACCGTCACTATAAGGGATAAACCAGGTTGATTGTCAAGAATTTATTTTTCTTCCGCCAGGGGGAACATGGCCTTGTTGTAAGAGCGGAACACGCCGTTTTGTTGGGTATACCAAACCATCTGGATGGCGTAAAACCGGCGGCTCAGGGACAGCTTCAGCTCCTCCGCCCTCCGGCGGGCCTGGAAGACCACCTGGGCGGAATTGTTATGGTCGGAGTATGCCTCGGCGGTAAGGTTGCTTACTGCGCAAGGCCCCTCCGGAAGGACAAAATCGGGCGTCAGGTACTCCAGCCCATACTTCTTTAGTTCATCCTCCCTCAGAGACAAACAGGACAGCGCCTCTCCTACCGGGGTGTCCCCGCCTGCCACATGGTACACTCGGGCAAAGGGCAGGGCCTGAATCCACTCTTTTAAATGCTCCCACTCCCGCCCCTTCTTATCCGCCAGTGTATCTCCTACCATGTAGACACAGCAATACCGACGGCTCTGATGCTCCACCACGCACTCTTCCCCCCGGGCCTCAAATTGACGCAGCTCCTCCTCCCGGGTATCCAGCCAGGCTATGAGCCGCTGCCGGTATAGGATCTCCTGGGCCAGGACCCCCTTCATCTCTTCCAACTTTTGAAAACGGCGGCCGGCATCATTTTGGCTCAGCTCCTCGGCAATGCTCTCCAGAGAAAATCCCTCCTGCCGTAGCTGCCGGAGCCGGATGATCTTGGTCAGGTCCCAGGAGGAATATTTCCGGTAGCCGTTCTCGTCCCGGAAGGGCTGGAGCAGTTTCTTGTCCTCGTATTTCCGCAGGGCCATGGTGGTGACGCCAAAGAGGTCAGCCAACTCAAAGATACCGATTTTCTGACTGCCCTTTTGAAACCGGTCCAGCCCGGAAAGATCCCAGCCTTTTTCCTCTGCCATGCCGTTCCCCTCTTTCATTGTGAACATATTTCACTCAAAGCATCTGTTTTTATTAAAGTAAGACCAGCTCGGCCAGAAAGACCGTCAGGCAGCAGGCGATGGACACGGGAAAGAGTCCCGCCCCCAGAAAGGCCAGCGTCGCTCCCACCAGGAGAGCCAGCAGCCCGGCCAAAGGGGCCTGGGTGGCCTCCACCATGGCAGGGAAGGTCATCACCGCCAGCGTCACATAGGGCACATAATAGAGGAAGGACCGGAGGAACCGGTTTTCGATCTGCCGCCGAATAAGGGTCAGAGGCAGCACCCGGACGGCAAAGGACACCGCCGACATGACGGCGATATAGATCCACACATTACCCCTCATGCTCTTCCCCTCCCTTCTCCGGAATGGGAAACAGGACTGCCGCGCCCCCGGCCAGCAGCAAAGTCAGTAAGATGACCCGGGTGCCCCCGGTGAGCCAGCCGAGGGAAAAGCCCTCCGCCAGCTTACCCAAAGCCAGGCTGGCGGCGAAGCTGAGCCCCACCAGCGCCCCCACCACCCTATCCTTCCGGGCAGGCGGGATGATGATGGCAAGGAACATGCCGTAGAGGGCCACGCTGAGGGCGCTGACCACCCGAAGGGGCAGGATATTGCCCGCGATGATGCCCAGGGCGGTGCCCGAGGCCCAGCTTGGGATGGCGATGGCCATGGCCCCGTAAGCGTAGGCGGGCTCCAGATACCGGGGCCGGGCCATGGAGATGGCAAAGATCTCGTCGGTGATGCCGAAACCCACCCCCACCCGGTGCAGGAGGGAGGTCCCCGGGGCCAGCTTCTGGCTCAGGGCACAGCTCATAAGGAGATACCGGGCGTTGGTGATAAAAATGGTAATTGCCATCTCCCAGTAGGGGGCCAGGCTGGCGATGGCGGTGATACCGGCGTATTCCCCCGCCGAGGCGTGGTTCAGAATACTGATGAGGAACCCCTGAAAGGGGGTAAGGCCCGCATTTCGCCCGGCGATGCCCAGGGAGAAGGCCACGGCGAAATACCCCAGGGCGATGGGCACGCCGTCCCGGACCCCCCAACGAAGGGCTGTGCCCCGGTCCGGCCCGGGAGTCTTGTTTTCTTCCATACTACGTTCCTTCTCTCTGTTTCAAGTCAAAGTTGGGGGCTTGTCCATCGACCAACGGGGCTATGGGCTTTCCTCTATCACACACTCGATCCAGGAAGCGCCCAAAGCGCCGGGGTGGAGAATGAGTTCAACTTCATCACCGGGGTGAAGACTGTCGTAGGCCGGCTTGTCGATGGGGAACCGGCCGCCGGAGGTCAGACCGTTCTCCTTCACCACAACGAAATAAACTGTGTAATTGCTCGATACCCTTCCATAGGTCCTGCGGTTCTCTTTTTCCAACCGCAGGACCTGGGCCGCCGTACTTTGGACCGGACCGCCATCCGCCAAAATATTGACGCCCAGTAGGGCGCCGAGGGAAAAGCTGTATGCCAAAAAGCCAAGGAACAGGGCAAAAAAGGCCCAGAGAAAAGGGGAAGGCCTGTCCTCCCGCTTTTTCATCCACCGAAAGAGCAGCACCGTTGTCAGAATTCCTATCGCAATGCCGGCGGCGCTCAAATGCCTTGTATCTTGGAAAACCACCCGTTCTATGACCCGATGCCGCAGGGTAAGGGAAAAAAAGAGCAGAGTCATCACGGAAAACAACTGGAAGAGAGACAAAAGGGGCCAATCCCGCCTCCTACACAGCCAGGATACGGCGAGCCCCACAAGGAACGCCGCCGTCATGACGGCTGCCGCCCGGGGAAGGGGCAAACGGCTTTGCAGAAACAGGGTCAAAAGGGCCGGGAGTCCAATGCCCAGGGCCAGGGAGAGGAACATTCCCAGAAGGCCCACCCGGTCCGTTCCCGCAAAGCCCCGGTAGCGGCCATCCCGATAGCCGGGCCGCCGCCTCATGCTCCCGCCTCCACCGCAACTACGGTGAGGGTCTCCCCGTCCACAGTGAATTTGACCTCCAACCCGGCGAAAGCCATGCCGTAGACCCGCTTCGGGTCCTTCTGATAGTGGGGCCGGGGATCGCAGGCCAAAACGCCCTTTAAGGCTTCCCGCTTCTCAGGCGGCACCTTCTCCTCCATTTCCCGGGAAAGGACCACCTGCAGCCTTCCCTCCGGGGCGGGGGCAAAGCCCTCGGAGGCCTCGGGGCGGCAGTCGGCGTAAGGGAGGTAGGGCTTGATGTCATAGATGGGGGTGCCGTCCATCAGGTCCGCCCCGGACACATGGACCAGAGGGCCCCGGGGAGTGTGGAGCTCCACCCCCTCCAGCTTCACGCAGGAGAGGGCCAGAGGGTTGGGCCGGAAGGGAGAGCGGGTGGCGAAGACCCCCATACGCTCATTGCCTCCCAGCCGGGGCGGGCGTACCGTGGGGGACCACTGCTCCCGCCGGGCCTTGTGAAACCCCCAGAGAAGCCACAGGTGGGAGAAGCCCTCGATACCCCGGAGGGCGTCGGGATTGCGGTAGTCCGGTTCAAAAACCAGGGTAGCCCGGAGCTCCTCCACCAGCCCACTCTGCCGGGGCACACCGAATTTGGCCCCGAAGTCGCTCTCCATCCGGGCGATGACCTTCAATTCCAGCTTGTCCTCCATGTGCTTCTCCCCCTTTTTCCAGTGATTTTTCCCCTCAGTCCTTCACATCGCTGAACTGGCCGGCCTCGATGGTGGAGGTAAGGCCGCAGCTATCCATGAATTTGGGCAGCCACTCATCCCAGAAATCCCAGTGGTGCATCCCGGGGCCCTTGTCGTAGGTGAAATCGGGCGGAGACAGCTTTTCAGAGATGTGCCCGGCCATGGAGTCGGAGACGGGCAGGAGAAAGTCCTCGGTGCCGCAGTACATTTTGATCCGGGGCAGGGTCTTCCCGGCCCGGAGGGCCTTGTCAAAGAGGAACTTCAGATCGTCCTTTGTCCCCCTGGCGTCGATCATTTTCTCCGTGCCCAGAGCGTTCCGGGCGATGCCGTACATATTCTTCATAAACCTGGGGGCTTCCTCCTCGGGGGGAAGAACGGACTCCATCTCGATGAGGTTGCCCGCCGAGAAGCAGCCCACGGCGGCATACTCTTCCGGGTAGGTGAGGGCCACCTTCAGCGCCCCGTAGCCGCCCATGGAAAGGCCGGCGATGAAGTTGTCCTCCCGCCGGGCAGAGAGCTGGGGAAACATCTCCCGAAAAAGCCGGGGCATCTCCTGGGAAATGTATTCAAAATAAGCAAGACCCTTCACCATGTCGCAGTAAAAGCACTGGCTGAGGACGCTGGGCATCACCACGGCAATGCCCCGGGCCAGGGCGTAACGCTCCACGTTGGTATAGCGCTGCCAGCTTGTGTAGTCGTCCCCCATGCCGTGGAGGAGCCAGAGGACAGGTATTTTGCCCTCCCCGTTGTACCGGGCGCCGCCGGAGATAAAGTCCTTCTGGCTCTGGGGCAGCAGGACGGCGGCATTGGTGTTCATGCTGAGGGCCTGGGAATAGAAATCCACGTGCAGTCTGGGCATGGTAAAATTCCTCCTATTGATATAACGTTTCAAAGGGACCAAGTGTTGACTCAATCGGCAAAATCTTTGGAATATTTTTATCATACCATGGCCCGGCGCTGATTGCAACGTCCGTCCCCGGGGAGAAGGAACGAAAATTTTTACGAAAAAAGCCTTATTCCCTCTTGACCCTCCTGTGCCGCCGTATTATAATAAAATAAACAAATGCCTAATATCTTAATTTTTGCTTAGAGGTGATGACATGACCCAGAGAGAACGCCAGATCCTCCGGTGGATCGAGGAGAATCCCCTCATCTCCCAGCAGGAGCTGGCCAACAAGGCGGGCATCACCCGCTCGTCGGTGGCGGTCCACATCTCCAACCTGATGAAGAAAGGGCACATCTCCGGCAAGGGCTACATCGTGCCCGCTTCCACCTACGCGGTGGTGGTGGGCGGCGTGAACATGGACATCGGCGGGGTGTCCCACGCTCCCCTGGTGGAGGCGGACTCCAACCCGGGGAAGGTCCGAATGAGCCTGGGGGGCGTAGGGCGGAACATCGCCCACAACATGGCTCTTTTGGGGGTGGACACCCGGATGATCACCGTGCTGGGGGGCGACCTCTACGCCCAGAGGATCGCCGCCTCCTGCGGGGAGCTGGGCATCGACATCAGCAAGTCCCTTCAGGTGCCGGAGGCCAACACCTCCACCTACCTCTTTATCGCCGGGCCTGACGGGGACATGGCCCTGGCCCTTTCGGACATGGACATTTACGACCACCTGACCCCCGCCTTTCTCTCCACCAAACTGGCGGTACTCAACAGCGCCCAGCTTGTGGTGGTGGACGCCAACATCCCGGCGGAGTCCATCGCGTGGCTGGCCCAGCACGTGGAGGCGCCCCTTTTCGCCGACCCGGTGTCCACCGTGAAAGCCGAAAAGCTGCGGCCCGTGCTGGGCAGGCTCCACACCCTGAAGCCCAACCGGCTGGAGGCGGAGCTTTTGTCCGGGGTGAAGATCACCGATGAGGAGAGCCTTGCCCGGGCGGCTCAGGTCCTTCTGGACACGGGGCTGCGGCGGGTGTTTATCTCCCTGGGGAGCGACGGCGTCTACGCCGCCGACCACGGCGGACATTGTCACCTGTCCTGTCTCCCCTGCCACATCGCCAATGCCACCGGCGGCGGCGACGCCTTTATGGCAGCGCTGGTGTGGGCCTACCTGGAGGGCACCGACCTCCGGGGAAGCGCCCTGGCCGGGCTGGCCGCCGGAGCCATTGCCATTGAGGGGGCTGAGACCATCAACCCCGCCATGAGCACCGAGACCCTCCGGGCCCGTATGAGCGTATCCCAAGGTTAAACCCATTCATTTATATTATTGGAGGTAAATCATCATGGAACTGAACAAGTATCTGGACCTGTCCCCTGAGGTAGCTGAGGCGCTGAAGGCCGGCAAGCCCGTGGTGGCGTTGGAGTCCACCATCATCTCCCACGGTATGCCCTATCCCCAGAATGTGGAGACCGCTTTGGCTGTGGAGGACATCATCCGCCAGAACGGCGCTGTCCCCGCCACCATCTGCATCATCGGCGGCCGGCTGAAGGCAGGCTGCACCAAGGAGGAGATCGAGTACCTGGGCAAGGCGGGCACCAAGGTCACCAAGGCAAGCCGCCGGGACCTTGCTATGCTGGTAGCCCGGAAGATGGACGGGGCCACCACCGTCACCACCACCATGATCATCGCCCACATGGCGGGCATCAAGGTCTTTGCCACCGGCGGCATCGGCGGCGTCCACCGGGGGGCCGAGACCACCATGGACATCTCCGCCGACCTGGAGGAGCTGGCGCACACCCCCGTGATGGTGGTGTGCGCCGGGGCCAAGTCCATCCTGGACCTGGGCCTTACCCTGGAGTATCTGGAGACCCACGGCGTCCCCGTCATCGGCTACGGCACCGAGGAGCTGCCCGCCTTCTATACCAGGAAGTCCGGCTTTGGGGTGGATTACCGGGTGGATACCCCCGAGGAGCTGGCTCAGTTCTTCAACACCAGCCTGGAGCTGGGCATGAACGCCGGTATCCTGGTGACCAACCCCATCCCCGAGGAGTATTCCATGGACTCCGCCGTCATCAACAAGGCCATTGAGGAGGCTCTTGCGGAGGCCAAGGCCCAGGGCATCCATGGCAAGGAGACCACCCCCTTCCTGCTGGCCAAGGTGAAGGACCTGACCGGCGGAGACAGCCTGGACAGCAACATCCAGCTGGTGTTCAACAACGCCAAGGTGGCCGCCCGGACTGCGGCGGCTATGCAGAAGTAAACACAGGCAGGACCAAATATAAAATCCCTATCCGGTCAACGGATAGGGATGAGGACGCTTAAAAAACCGACGTCCCAAGCAACGAAAAGGAACGCTTCAGAGCATTTCCCCGCTCTGAAGCGTTCCTTTTTATCCTGCTTAAATTGGATTGACAGAGAAACGGCAAGGGAGTAAAATATGGTTAGTTGATGCTAACCATATTGCCGGGAGCGCTGTTTGCCTGTATGCACACGCTGATGCCAATGGTTCAAAATGGCTTTACAGCAGAGTCTTTCGTGCTTCCCCTGCTGTCCGTATTGGGCGGGTACACCGTGGGCCATTGCGGTTTCTATGCCCCGCGGGGCCCCATGCCGGAGCGGAAAAAGCTCCGGCTGAGGTCTGCCGGGCCTTGAAAACGGGACGGGGGGATTGTTCGCTCCTGCTTATACGGCGGCGAGAAGTCCTTTGGGAAGAATAAGGATACGAATTATAGAGATTTTGGCGGCGTTCTAACGCTGACCTATATTGAACAAAAATGGAGGTTGCGTAAAATGCAAAAAATCACAGTGAAGGTAGACGGTATGATGTGCGGGATGTGCGAGAGCCATATCAATGACGCCATTCGCAAGGCGTTTTCGGTAAAGAAAGTCACCTCCTCCCACGGCAAGGGGGAGACGGTGATCCTCACGGAAAGCGACATTGACGAGGCGGCCTTGCGCTCCACCATCGGCGCTACGGGCTATGAGGTCAGGGCGGTGTCCAAGGAGCCTTACGAAAAAAAGGGGCTGTTCCACAGGTGATATTTTTGATTGAACGCATTATCCTTTGTGTCATTTTCACCCTTACTGTGCCGCTATCGGCAAGGTCCTCCAGCAGAATGAATGGCTCTGCCGCAAGAGCCTTCAATGGAACAACATCGTACTCCGCTAAAGGGTGCCTTTCCGGCAGTACTGCCGTCATCGCCCTTTCCTTCAACACGATCAGCTCCAAATCATTGACCGCTTTCGGACTGGCGAACCCAAAATCAATTACGCCGGTCCTGATCCATTCCTGAATAGAGGTATAGTCGCCCTGATGGATCACAAATTCCACTCCGGGATACCGCAATTGAAACGCCTTCAATAGTTTGGGCATCCAATGGGCAGAGATGCTTGCCAGAGTGCCGAACCGGATCAGAGCCTGGCTGTGGACACCGTCGCCGGCGCCACCAACACCAGCAAGGCTATCTTGGCCGCTGTGGAGGACTGTGTAAAGCAGGCAGGCGGCGATGTGGAGGCTTTGACGGGTCCGATCCAGGGCGGCAGTGAAAAGAAAGAAGAAAGCCGCACGGCTGATATCGTCATTGTGGGCTCTGGCATTGCAGGTCTGTCCGCCGCACTGAGCGCAGCGGAAACGGGCGCGGATGTGGTGGTTCTGGAAAAAATGGCTACCACCGGCGGCACCACCACACTCTCGGGGGGCTACCTGATTTGCGTGGAGTCAGAATTTTTTGCCGATGCTGAGATCGACGATTCTCTAGAAACCTTCATGGATTACTGGGCAGAGCGAATGGCCTACTCCGGGCAGGAGTCCGGCTACCCCGACACCGATCGCACGGCCGCTGTTTTTGCGCAAACAGGCGCCGCCGTTGATTGGCTGAAGGAAAAGGGCATTAGCTGGGAAGAGGACCCTGTGCCCTATTTGGGCCCCTATCCGGTGGTCCACAATCCCGGTGATGGCCGGAACCTGATTGACGAGATGGTCGCCGCCGCAGCCGGTTGTGTCGGCGATGGACTCCAGATGGCGCAAGCCGCAGGCGCTGCAATTTATGACAGCTTCTTCACCTCCATTAATGGCTGCGCGATCTCTCCCGAGTTTCTTTTCATTGTGGGCGATCCATACATGATCCTGCCTGATGCTCAGTTGGGCGTCAACGCAAAGGGAGAACGGTTCTCCAGTGAGACCGCGCAGTATCCCGACGCTTTGGGCAGCGATATGATTCAGGATGGCAACGCCCCCTTCTGGTACATCTACGACTCTTCCGACGCGGACATCCCCGCGATGCTGGAGAAGGGTGTAGAGGCTGGTGTTGTGGCAAAAGCAGAGACCATTGAGGATCTGGCCAAGGAGATCAAGGTGGACCCAACTGTGCTGCAGAATACCTATGACCGTTATATGGAACTGGTAAAGGCCGGTACTGATACCGATTTTAATAAGCCTGCTGAAAATCTGAAGGCATTGGAAACTGCTCCGTTCTACGGTGTCAAGTTCTGCCCCACCACTTTTGGCTCTCAGAGCGGTGTTCTGACCGATACAGAGGGCCGTGCGCTCACAGAAAACGGTCAACCCATTGCCGGACTTTATGTGACAGGCGCTGACAGCAACCGTTACTTCTACAACGAAAACTATGTGCTGGCGGCTTCTTTGGGCCTTTACGCCACTACAGGCCGTATTACCGGCGCCGCCGGTGCGGATATTCAGTAAGAGGAAGAAATTAAAGAAAGTTCCGCTCTCTAAAGGGAGCGGAACTTTCTTCCTCATTCTTATATTACTTTTAAAAAATGCCTGATTCCGAATGGAATCAGGCATTTTTGGAGCTGCTACCCAGATTTGAACTGGGGACCTCATCCTTACCAAGGATGCGCTCTACCAACTGAGCTATAGCAGCATGTCGGACGCGATTGCGTCCAACAGATGGCGACGCGGATGGGACTTGAACCCACGACCTCCGGCGTGACAGGCCGGCGTTCTAACCAACTGAACTACCGCGCCAACAGAACAGATTGATTATACTCTGTCCCCCGCCGTTTGTCAATCCCCTTTTTTCGGATATTTTGGATTTTCTTTCGCAAGGAGCCTGCTCCAGCACAGCTTATGTGGAGAACAAGCATGTCCATGTCATCACAAATAATGTCAACGTGATTGATCGGAAATATCCCCCAAATGTGGCCATCAGTCTGACCGGAGGCGAACTCCAGGACCATATTTTGGTCCATCAGGCAAAACCGACCCCAAAGGAGCGCCAACGTGCAGTTGAATCCGCCGACATGGAGCATTTCGGCTAATGCGGGATACTCTTTGTCAGATCTCCCTGCAATATGCCCGGTAATTGAAGCAGGGCTCTCGATTATATTAATATCTGCATATAGCATTTTGGGGGCAGATTTTTGTCACTCCTAAAAAGGAAACGCTGCAGAGAGAAAGGAAAAGTAATCCCAAAATTGAGGTAATGTGATCAATGACCCCGCTCCTCCGAATAAGTATAGAAAAAGTCCCGGAATCTCACGATTCCGGGACTTTTTCTGGGAAGGGCAGAAGGACTCGAACCCTCGGTACGCGGTTTTGGAGTGGATATGGGAAGGGCGTTGCGCCCCAATGTCTCCCGCTCGTTTTAGCCGTTTACCGGGATTTATCAGTTGGTTTTTTTGGGGCGTGATGCTTTTTTGATGCTATACGCCGATCTTGGCCGCAGTTCCTTGCGTATAAAGCGCCTCTGGGGCAATATCAATTTCTCCGTCCTTCGATAATATTACAGGAAAAATGTTTCATAAATTGGCATTTTGATCTGAAAAGGTTGTACCATGCTGCACATCTGATAGGCGTTCCTTCCCAATTAACTGCCCGCTTCTTCCAGAGTGTCTGGAGCGCTCCTCCCGAATCCGCATTTCCAACCGTGTATTTCAGCACATGAGTTTGATGGTCTATTCCCTCTTTGCAGATATTTCTGGCTTTTCTTGGGAAAGGCCCTGTTTTTACTTGCTTTCCCTCTTCTGGGCCTGGACCTGGACCTCTGCACACTCCCTCGCCATGTCAGCGTATTTCTGCATATTTTCCCGGTCGCCCCGATTGGAGTACATATCCGCTACCATGGCCAGAAGGAAAGGATCTCCCTCCGCCTCCTCCTTCGTCTCCTCCAGGTAACGGCAGCCCTTCAAAATGTAGGTGTCATAGATGCGCTCCAGATCCTTTTCATCTTTGAAAGCTTTGTTTTCTTTCAGGAGCTTATAGTATTTTGTCGTGTTCTTCTTGTCCCCACAGGACAGGAAATAATAAAACGCCTTTGAGTGGACGGCCACTTTCTGGACATCGCTCATCGTCTCTTTCTCAAACTCCTGAAGCTGATCCATAACTTGGTGGTGGTCCCCTTTCAAAAGAGACTTGTTCAGCAGCAAAAACTTTCTGTTAAAAAGTGAGATTAGCCGTTGGGTCCGCTTTTCGGCGATCAACTGATCAAAAACATCAAATTTTTCTGTATAAAGAGCCTCCAGCAGCTTATTGGACAGGGTTTTGCCGGCGCGTCTCCGATAGATCTCGCTGCCTATACTGATCACAAGCGCCACAACGAAAAGGATCGTGATCAATTTATCGGTTTCCATACTCTTCCCTCCGTGATTTGGGCTCCACAAAAATCACTTTGCCGTATTTGGAATAATCCACGTCATTTCGCTTTTCCTCTGTGATGATAGCCACTTCGTGGATGTCCGCAAATTTGATGTTGCTGGTCAGGTTGAATTTACTGCTGTCGCTTAAAATATACGGGGCTTCTGTGGCAGAAATAATTTGCTTTTTGAGCATGGCTTCTATCTCGTTCGTAGTGGTAAAGCCCAACAGCGGGTTGATCCCGTTTGTTCCCAAAAATGCAATATTGAATTTGTATGTTTTGATCCGCTCAATGGCATTGCTGTCAATAATAATATTGGTTGAAAAATTGAGGTATCCGCCAAAGGTGTAGCAGTTGATCCGTCGCTCGTACAGCGCCTGGACCACTGACAGGGCCTGCGTAAATACCAAAATGTTCTTTGCCCGAATATGATTGACAACCTTCTCCGTGGTCGTGCCTGCATCCAGATAGACCACATCATTATCTCTGATCAAAGATGCGGCATATTGCGCAATGGGGCTTTTCATGTGCATATTAGTCAAATGCTTCGCGTTCATGGTAGGCTCATACTCGATATCCTTATTAATGACAGCTCCCCCGTAAAAGCGGCGGAGCAGATGCATATCTTCCATCTTTTGCAGGTCCCGCCGGATGGTGGCCTCTGAAACCCCCAGTTCCTTGGCCAGAACGCTTACGTTTACCTTGTTTGTCTTGGAATTCTTACACAGGTTGTATATGATCTCTATCCGGCCGCCTTCTTTTCTCATTCTGAGTCCTCCCTCCTGCAAGCCCCTTCCTTTCTTGTCAGATTGTTTGCGTTTTCCCCCGTTTACTCAGCGAAACGCGCAAAAATTGCGCGTTTCGCTGTTTGTAAACGAATATAGATTCAGACGTTTGTCTCGGACAATCCCAGGCGCATCATCTCTTGGTCCAGCATATCCATCTCTTCCTGCGTCAGCTCCCACCCAAAAGCCGCACAGTTTTCGTTGGCCTGCTGGGCATTCACTACGCCGACCAGAGCTGTGCCCACATAGTCCTTTTGAGTGCTCCAGTTCAGAGCCACCTGCGCAATGGGAACATTGCCGTGCTTGGCCGCCACCTGATCCATCACCTTCAACAGCTCCATGATCTTGCTGAACTTGGGCTCATTGAAGAAATCATAGAAGTGCCAGCGCAAGTCATCGGGCGGAAAATCCGGAGTAGAACGGTACCGTCCCGTCAGGATCCCCGCTCCCAGAGATCCGTAGGTGAAGGAGTCGATCCCCTTCTCATAGCCCCAGCGGATCAGGTCGATGTCCCGCTGATTTACCATGGAGAAAGGAGGCTGCTGCACATCGATCTGCGCGTACTTCATAGCCTCCTCAATTTGCTCCTTGCTGAAGTTGGACACGCCGATGTGGCGGATGACGCCCATCTGCTTCAGCAGGTTCAGCGCCGACATGGTCTCGGCAATAGGGGTGTTGACATCAGGCCAATGGACGAAGTAAAAATCGATATGGTCGGTCTTCAGGTTCTTCAGGGAGCTGGCCACCTCCCGCATGACGCCCTTGAAGCTGGCATCCCGGGCGGCCGGGTTCAAATAGTTGCCTCCCACGCCGAACTTGGTGGAGATCATCACTTTCTCGCGGTAGCCATCCTGCAGGGCCTCCCCCACAAGCTGCTCAGAATATCCGTTGCCATATACAGGAGCGGTATCCACCAGGTTGACCCCATTGTCGATCATAGCCCGGATGGCTTGAATGGAATCCTCCCGGTTCACCGGTCCGTAGTTGGCACCGCCGATAGCCCATGTGCCTACCGCGATTACCGAAACGTCCACGTCCGCATTCTGCAAGTGTCTGTACCTCATATTGATATCCTCCTTAAATTTTTGTTCCGCTTTTGAAGGCAGGCCTGTTTCCAGTGGTCTGTCTGTGCAGTCATCACAGAGTACTGGAGGGTATGCGCTTTCCCATCTCCTCCAAAAGCTCCTTGTCAACCCCATATTGAATGGTCGTATCCACGTTGTAAACCATGGTGGCCTCCCGCTCCTTGGTGCAAGCGGGCCACTCCTCTTCCCCTTCCAGCTGAGGCTTCCCCGTCTTGGCAAACGCGATGAACCGGCCGGACATCAAATACTCCAGCCGCTTGGTCTCCTCAGCGCCCAAATCGGCGGATGGTACCAGACTGGTATTATGGAAGATAAAAGGAATATCCGAACTGTGGGGCGCCGTTGTCCCCTCGTTGGTGCCAAAGACTGTGGAGAAGAAATAGTTGTAGGTTTCCGCACAGCCGTCCCGCAGCCGGGCCCGAATAAAGTCCATGGCAGCCCCTCTGACGGCGCTATAGTCATAGGTAAGAAGATCGATGATCTTTTTCTCCGGGAATGCCTTTTGAAAGATAGGAATGAGCTTGTCCGCATTCTCCTTGCCCAGCTCCTCCTCACAGGCCTTCACCATCTCCTCATCGGTCATGGCGTAGCGCTGATACTTGGCGGGCAGGGTGGTAAACTCAGAATAGACCGAACCTACAATCAAGGGCGCCTTTTTAGCCGCCTCAGAGAAGCCATTAAAGACGGGGTCACCCAGGTAGTCCTCATTCTTCATCGGTCCGAAGTAAGGATTCCCGGCGCCGCCCAGATCCAGATGAGCCTGATAATAGGCGTCAGCGATTTGAGCGTGGGGCAGCTCCTCCAGTTTCTCCACCTCGTTCTCCCCGATCCCCAGAATCTCCAGCATCCGCTTCACATTGGGGGTCATATCCCTTTCATAGTCGGACAGCTGCTTACCCAATGTGCCGCTCATCACCATGCCACGGCGGTAAAGGCCGGCCGAAGCAGGCATATTCATCACGGAATAGACCTTCACCCCGCCGCCGGACTGGCCGAAGATGGTCACGTTGTCCTTATCTCCGCCGAAGGCTTCAATATTCTTGTTCACCCACTGAAGAGTGGCGATGAGATCCAAATTGCCCACATTGGCGCTGCGGGCATACTTGTCGGAGAATTTGCTCAGGTCCAGATAGCCCAGCACGTTCAGCCGGTGGTTTACCGTCACCACCACTACATCATAGGTGTTGCAGAGGTTATAGCCGTCATAGGCCACTTGCTCCAGAGAGGAGCCGTTGAAAAAGCCGCCGCCGTGGAACCAAACCACCACTGCCTTCTTTTCCTTGGCGTGGATATCCTTGGTCCAGACGTTCAAATTCTGGCAATCCTCGCTCTGGGGCCAGAAGCGGTGGGGGTTCTTCAGGTTGTTGCCGATCCGGTCGGGGCGAAACGGATAGCAGGTAAAACCATAGTTGACGGCATCCTTGACCCCCTTCCAGCTCTCCACTTCCTCAGGAGGCATAAAGCGCTTGGCCTTGGCGTACTCAATGCCGTAGAAGTGGTACACTCCGTTATGCCGGAAGCCTCTCAGTTTGCCCTTTTCCGTCTGGACCACTGTATTTCTCCCGTGTTCAAAATCCATGCAAGCATCCCCCTTTGCCAAATATTAGATTACCGTCTCCTAAGCTAAATCAGACCAAACGCACGCAGGGCAGCAGGTACACCATCTCTGTCCACAGGTTCTGTAACATAGTCTGCCATCGCTTTTACCGTAGGGAGTGCATTGCCCATAGCCACTGCAGTTCCCACTGTCTCCAGCATTGCCAGATCATTCTCACTGTCACCGAAACCATAGCTTTCTTCTCTGCTCCGGTCCAGCGTTTTCAGTACCTGAAGGACTGCGTCCCGCTTGTTGATCTCCGGTATTGTCAATTCATGGCACCCCACTGCGATATCATAAACCTTATAATGCTTTTGGAAGAATTCCTGCTCTTTCTCAAACTTGGGCAGCTCCTCATCCATAAACACCATCTTGGAAAAGGGAAGCTGAGGAAACAGCTCCTCCATCTCCTCTATTCCTGTGACCCGCCGGGTCCCGGAAAATGGCATTAGTCGGCTTTTGGAAGGGGAGAGAACACAGCAGGCCTCCGAGCTTTCAAAGAGGATTGTCATCCCCAAACGGGAAAACTGTTCCACGGTACTGCAAAGCAAATCCCGGGGGATGGTTTTGTTCTGAACCACCTTTTCTCCCACCTGGATCCGGCCTCCGGCCAAGGTGATGGAACCGGCCAAAGGTGCGTCCCGCAGCTTTTGATCCACATGACAAAGCGGTCTTCCGGTACACAAAAATGCCAGATGTCCATTTCTCCGCAGCGTCTCAAAGGCCTGCAGCACTGCGTAGCTTGGCCCGCGTTTTTTGGCCGTCAGCGTCCCGTCCAAATCAAAAAACAGCACCGCGCCTGTTCTTTCCCCTGCCGTTTGGGGGGATTCGGGGCATTTCATTTTATCCCTCGCAAATATCATAATACCGTCCCGCCCTCATTATAAACGGCACAATCCTCCCCCCCGGAAGGGCTCCCATCCCCCTCCGAAGTGGATCGTCTTTATGCCGTGCTTATCCTGAAGAGGATTGAGCCCATCAAAGCACAGGAAATGGGCGTTGTGAGACCGGTTGGCCTTCATATACCCCCTCCTGTTCGTCTTGAAATAGTCTTTTAGAAGCTGTCCGCGTCCTCCGTATCCTGGAAGGCGTCGACCTGGCTTCTCAGATCCAGAATGTTGTCCTTGCCGATGGTGAGCAGCTCCTCCACATTCACATCCTCGATGGATTCCATAAAAGGCCGTTCCACCAGAACGTTGATCAGCATCGCCAGGTTCATACCCGTGACTACTTTAAGGTTCTCCTGCTCTGTGAGGACGCTGACGCACTGGTTGGCCGGCGTTCCGCCGAAAAGGTCGCACAGAACAAGAGCCCCCTCCTTCTCAGCCTCCAGCTCCGTCAGGGCTTCCCGGATCCGGTCGCCAAACTCCGACCCTCCGTCCGTCTGCTCCAGGCAGAGGGTCTTGACCTTCTCCACCTTCTCCCCGTAAAACAGCTTTCCGGCGTCCAGAATTCCCTCCGCCAGCTTGCCATGACTTACAAGTAAAATACCAAACAATTTGATCCCCCGTTTCTTATGCGGGCGCTTTTGAGGGCGTATCCGCTCGCGTAAGTAAAAAACATTTTCTCATATCCCGCCCACCGAATCAAGAAGGAAACGAAAATCAGCTCAAGCGCAGATCATCTTTTCTCTCCCCAACCGCTGTGACGGTAAATCAAAATCACCGCTGTGGTCAGTACCAGTGTCATCAGGGCCACTGCCATATATGCCCGGGGAATGCCCAGCATATCGCTGACAAACCCGCCGCCCACATTGGCGATCACCGAGGCGAAGCCCACCTGCACCATAGCCAGCAGGCTTTGTCCCTGGGACTGCTTGCCGGGCAGAACGTTTTTACTGATATAGGTGGTGCAGCAGAAATAGACCGTCATGTACGTCACGCTCTGCATGAGCTGGGCCACCACCAGAGTGGGGATATACCCCAACCCTGTCAGGAAGATCCGCACCGTCATCAGCAGGGAGGAAGCCATCAGGATGGGGATCTCCCCGAACCGCCAAACCAGGCGGCTGGCCATCAAAAGGATGGGGACCTCGCTGAGGGCGGAGATACAGCTCAGAACCCCCACCAAACTCTGGCTATACCCCAGCATCACCACATAGCGGCCCATGAATGCCCCGGAGAAGCCCAGACCCATTTGGCTGACAAAGGCAAAAGCCAGAACAAAGACCGCCTCTTTGCTGCGGAAGATCTGCCTCTTCCCCCCGGTTTTCGCCCCGCCGCTTCCCACCGCCCGCTCCTCCGCCCTGGAACGGGGCGGGGGCAGGCGGGATTCCACAACCACAAGCAGAAGGATGGCGGCGCACACCAGGGCGAATTGGGCCATAGGCACCTTCTCCAGGTAGAAACCGATGATGAACACCACGAAGGCGTACCCCAGGGTTCCGCCCATCCGTATTTTGGCAAAATCCCGGTGGTACTGCCCGGCTGTCTCGATCACCAGCGCGTCGCACAGGGGCAGCAGGGCGGAAAAGAAGGCGGTGAAGATCACTGTGACAGCAAAGTACATGGGGAAGCTCTCCGCGCAGTAGTAGAGGAGCGAGGTCCCAGCCGCCCCCAGGGTGATGAACATCAGGACCAGCTTCCGCTTTCCGCTCCTGTCGCTAAGCCGGGCCCAAAGGGGCTGGATCAGGATGGAGGCGATGGGTGAGATGGACAGAAGCATACCGATCTGCGCAGCGGTCATTCCCCGGGCTGTGTAGTACGCGCTGAGAAAGGGTCCGTATGTACCCGCCGCCACCCAATAGGCGATGTTTACCATCAGCAGGCGGCGCCCGGCGCCCGCTTCCGTCATTGGCCGTTTTTCCATTCTCTCTTTCACCTTTTAGGTTTTCCTATGCTTTACTCCGCCCGGCGAATACGGGTCCTGGGCAGGCCCTTGGTGGGATCGGGCTCACACTTACCCTGTGAGCCGTAGATCTCGATCATTTTTTTCAGCTCGTCCCGGATGCCATCCTGGATCGCATGAAGCAGAAGGAAGGAGGGCTTATCAGGCTGAGCGGCCTCCAGGGCTACCTTCTGGGAAGCCACGCACAGGTCGGTGTTGATGTTCACCTTGTTGATGCCCATGCTGCAGGCCTTCCGAAGGTCCTCATGGGCCGTGCCCGAGGAGCCGTGGAGCACCAGAGGGAAGTGGTTGGTGGCCTTCTTGATCTCAGCCAGACGGTCAAAGTCCAGATAGGGGACAAATCCCTTGGGATAAGCGCCGTGAGCGGTGCCGACGGCCACCGCCAGGCAGTCTACGCCGGTCTTCTTGATGTACTCCATGGCGAACTGAGGGTCGGTAAGTGCCGCATCCCGGTCTTCCTCATAGTGCATGGCGTCGCCCACGTGACCCAGCTCCGCCTCCACCGATACGCCCACAGCGTGGGCGATCCGAACGATCTCCGACACGTCCCGGATGTTCTCCTCGTCGGGGCAGGCGGAGCGGTCGATCATGACAGAGGTAAAGCCAGCCCGGATGGCGGCCATCACCTGCTCCAGAGAGGCTCCATGGTCCAGGTTGATGGCGATCTCCACGCTGGACTGTTCCGCCAGACGCCGAAGCTGCTCCCCCAAAAACTGGATGTCCACCGCCGCCATATAGGCCACGTCCAAAATGAGAGGGGCCTTCATATCCTCCGCCGCCTCAATGCAGGCCCGGGCGTTCAGCTCGTTGCTCACATTGGGGGCCGCCACAGCATAATTGCCCGCGCTGGCCTTGTCCAGCAGTTCCTTCATAGTCACTAACATAATAATTTCCTCCTTCTTTTGGGCAGTGCAAGGAACAATGTCAAGTGACATTGTTCCTTGCACTTGCTATGGAAAATCTGTATGAATTTTCAAAGATCCCTTTTAGCCGCAGATACCCAGAGCGCCCAGAACGATGCCGACGCCCATAACGATCATGATCAGGGTAGTGGGGTTGATGTTCTTTTTCAGGGCGAAGTAGCAGGTCCAGCTCAGACCCATGGGCAGGACCTTGATCATCAGATCATCCAGATACTGCTGAACAGCCACAGGTTCAGCACCGGGAACGGTCATGGTCAGGGCCACGTTCATGTTCACGTTGCTGTAAATCATGAAGCCCACCATCATAAGGCCGATGATGCCGGCACATTTGGTCAGAATTGTGACCATACCGGATTCAAAGGCTTTAGTGATGAAGTTCTCGCCCATGGTGAAGCCCAGGTAGGTCATGTAGTAGCGGCAGATCATACCGGGGATGTTGTAAATGAGCAGGAACAGGAGGGGACCCAGGATGGAGCCGGAGGCCGCAAAGCCGATACCGATACCGGCGGCTACGCAACGGACGATGCCCCAGAAGATGGCGTCGCCGATACCGGACATGGGACCCATGAGGGAGGTACGAAGAGCCACGATGGAGGAAACATCGAACTCATCATGATGCTCAGCAAACTGCCGATACATGGAGGCCGCCAGGCCCATGGCGAAGGTGCCCACATTCTGGGTGATGTTGTAGTAAGGCATCATGCTCACCATGACCTCAGCACGCATCTCGGGGTCGGGAAGGTACCGATTCAAAGCGGGGGCAGTGGAGTTGGCAAAGCCGACGGACGGGCCATAGGCCGCACCGGCGCCGCCGGAGAAGACCATGAAGGATCTCCAATAGATCCGGTCCAGCATCTTTTTGTCTTCTGCGGACACATTAGTAAAGATACTCATTGAAAGAATTCCTCCTCTTCACTCTTAACTACAGCGCCGCCGCCTTGGGCAAGGCTCTGCTTCACGTCGAAGACCTTCTTGTCCGCGAAGCCGATAGCAATGGCGATCACGACTCCAATAATAGCAATGGGAAGGGCGGGAAGCTTTAGATAGGCCGCCAGAACAAAGCCCACGAAAAGCCAGCCCACAGTCTCTTTGTTGACCAGCATCCGCATCAGCAGGGCCATACCGACAGCACCCAGCATACCGGCTGCCACATTCAAGCCATTCAGGATGGGCTGAGGCAGGTTGGACACGACGGCCTGAACGGCTCCGGTGCCCAGATAGATGCAGAGGAAGATCAGGATGGAACGGGTAAAGTAGTTGACAAACCAGCTTACCAGCTGCAGCTTCATCACCCCCGATGCATCGCCAGTCTGGCAGAGCTTCATGTACCAGGGATTCCACAGGTTGCCGATGAGGCGCCAGACAATGCCCAGGCTGTTGAAAATGAGGCCCACAGGAACAGCCAGGGTAATAGCCTCCTCCAAGCTCAGACCGGCGGTAATGGCGAAGGTGGTCGCCATGACAGTGGCGGACACAGGCTCCGCAGAGGTGGCGCCGCCGATGTTGATAGCGCCCATGTAAATGGCTTCCAGGGAACCGCCGATGATGATTCCGGTCTGCAGGTCACCCAGGAAGAGGCCCGTCACCGTACCCACGATAATGGGCCGCTCGATCATACACTGACCAAACAGCCAGTTGCCGCCGTAGCAGATAAAGTACGCCAGCGTAGCCAATAAGGCTATCATGAGATTAGACATTCTTTTTCCTCTCCTTCTTTAAAGTTTCTTCAAGAGCTCTGAGATCGGTGTTTTGGCAGACTGCGGGATCAACTGATTGAAAAACTTGTCGCCCATAAGTTCAGCCAGCTCTTTCGACGCCTCCAACTGCTCAGAGGTCAGCCGGACTGTCTTGTTCAGCGTTGTCTTTTCCACATTAAGCTTTCCATCGAAAATACCGCAGTTGGCCAAGTTGACCTCCTGAACGTTGTCGCCGCAGGCCTTCACCAACTCCAATGCGGCCGTTACAGTCTTTGTCAGGCCGAAGATCCGCATGTCCTTGGCTCGGGGATCATTGATGACACCCGGGGCATCCTTCACGCTCTTGACGATCAGCTTGATTCCCGGCGGACAGGCCATTTTCAGGGTCATCTTCACCGTCTCTTTGTTTGCTGCGTCGTCGTCGGCAACGATGATGCCCGGGGTGCTCAACTCCTTGGACCACACCAGGGCCACCTGGCCGTGGATCAGTCTGTCGTCAACTCTAATCTGCACGATCATACCTTTTCCCTCCTTTCTTTCTCAACTGTATTACAGTAATGTTGCGTCTCTGTTGGTCGCACTCATTACACGGTCCTTAAACCCTTTCCTGAACCCAAAGTATTTTAGGATCTCCTGGATCTCCAGCTCCCAGAAGCGCCACTCATGGGCATAACCCTCCCGCTCGTCAAAGACGGCATTCAAGCCGATCTCCTGTGCGTACTTTTTGAATTCCAAGTATCTCGGGTAGCCGCCATCCTCGGTTCCGCAGCAAAAATAAAACTTTGGCGGATTTTCCATTGCTGCCACCTCTTTGGCTTTGTCCCAATCGTTCTCATAGGAATTCAAATAAGCTTCCAAGCCACCAGCCTGCTCTATGGTCATCTTCCCTCTGGCAGAGAATGGATTTTCCGGACCGCTCTCCATCACCTTCCTCGCGTCGCTGGGCACTCCGGACATACAGGCCACACCGGCGAACTTGTCAGGATGGTTGAAGCCGTACTTGCTGGCACCCCGGGCCCCCATGGAAAGACCGCAGACAAAGTTGTCCTCCCGCTTGTCGGAGGCGGGGAACCAGCCGTAGATCATGGGCATCAACTCCTCCGTCAGGTAATCAAATACATTGAAAGGAGGAATGATGTTGGACCAGTTGGAATAGTTGCTGTTGGCCGCCGAGGGCATTACCACGATCAAATCGTTCTCGGTGGCGTAGAGTTCGATGTTGGTCCTGCGCAGATAGTCAGTGTAGTTTCCGTATGTCCCGTGAAGCAGCCATAGCACCGGATACTTCTTTCCGGACCGATAGTACTCCTTTGCATCGACGCCCTGCTTGATGGCCGGCAGGATCACCTCCACATCCGTGTTGATGTTCAAGCACCAGCTCCGAAAGCTCAAATGTGCCAGACCCATGTCGTTCTACCTCCTCTTAACTGATTTTATTTACAGTCACAAGACCATAAATCGAACTGATATCCCCCTCTTTGGGAAGACCTCTCATGCGAGCCTTTGCCCTTCCAGCAGCTTCGCCGTATTTCAGTGCTTTCTCCAGCGGGTAACCTCTGGACAGACACGCGATGGTACACCCCAACATGGTGTCACCACAGCCCACCGTGTTTTCTACCTTGACCTCGGGGCCCTGAAGAAAGTACTTCGCTTCCCGGTTTGCGAAATAGGACCCCTCGCCCCCCAGGGAAACCAGGACATTTTCCACACCCATCTCCACCAGCTTATCGGCATAAGTCCGGTAGTTCTCCATGTTGATCTCCTCGTGGAACATCTCAGCCAACTCATCCAGATTGGGCTTGATGAGGTAAGGCTTGACCTCCCGGCAATTTTCCAGGGTCAGCCCGGGCACATCTGCAATCAGCCGGGCGTTTTTCTCTTTGCACAGTATGCGGATCCGTTTCACCAGTTCAAAGCCCACACCCTTGCAATAGCTACCCGAAATGATAACGAAGTCGTCCTCCTGCAGGCTGTCCAGCTTATGCAGCAGCTCTTCCTGCCCCTGTTCATCCACCATGGGGCCGGCCGCATTGATGGCGGTCTCCTTATCGTTGTAGATCTTGACGTTGATCCGGCTCTCTTCCGCCACCGGGATCTTGACGATCTCAACGTTCTTCTCCTTCGCCAGCAACATCTCGATCACGTTCCCGACGGTTTTGCCCAGAAACATCACCGCTTTGGAGGAGATCCCCAGATTAGCCAGCAGCAAAGATACGTTGACGCCCTTTCCTCCCGGCAGCAAGGAGGTGCTTTGCGCCCGAATGATCTCCCCCTCCCGGAGCTTCGCATCTATGTACATGAAGTAATCCAACGAAGGATTAAAAGTAACAGTGTATATCATATTCTTGTCCTCCGTTCTCTTTGTTGTATATCGCTTTTGTACCATAATTCTCTGCCCCAAGGCAAGAAAATCGTCACAATTTCATAAATTGGACAGCTATTAGATGCATTGTGTCCTATTTATGTGTTTATTCTGCTCATTTTACTGCTTATTCTTTCACATTTTTCTTCTGTCTCAGGGCATTCTCCTCAAAAATCTACTTTTCTTTCCCCCTTTTTTCGGTCAGTATGTTACAAATAAACTTTCGTTCAATTTTCGGTTCCGAAGCCCATTTTCCTGGCTCAAATCCGATAAATCCGTTCCCAGATATGAAACAAGCTCCCGAAGTTATCAGACTTCGGAAGCTTGTCTACCCGCCTCTCTTATTCGAACCTCCGACTCTCATTCTACCGCCTCCTCCCCAATGCAAAACCTGGTCAAGGGCTCCCAAATCTAATATAATGTTTCAAAATGGAACCATTTTACGAAAAGCGCTAACCTATTGATTAAGGAGGGACCTCCCCTGAATCTGATCCAACTGAAATACGTTCAGGCCGTGGCGGCCTATCAGAGCATTTCCCGGGCAGCCGAGATCCGGATCATTTTTTCTGGGTACGCTGAGCCTAAGGAAAACAGCCTTCCTTTTTGGGACCATGACAGAATAAATACAAATCAAGCGGCCTCACAAGACAAAAAAGTTCTTGTGAGGCCGCTTTTTTTGCACTTTTAAATAACACGAAAAAATATAGTATACAAACGTCGCTTAGCCCCCGACTGCCGCCAGCAGTTGGGCCAGAGTCAGCTGCTCCTGAAAGACGGTCTGAAGCCGATCGAGATTCTCCCTGTTATGCTCCAGCTCCTCGCAGAAGAGCCGGAACACATGGGGGAACCCCTCCTCCTGAAGCTGCGCCAAAAGAGTGACCACCGCCGTTCCCAGCGCGGCAAACTCCGCCCAGGAGAGGATGTCCCCGTCCCACGCAGCCCGAAGCCAATGGCGGTAAAGGAAATAGACTCCCGCCCGCCGGGCCTGAAGTTCTGTTTGGCTGTCCGGCCCTTTCGGCCGGGCAGCCTTTTTCTTCCCCTGCTTCAGCAGTTCCCGCCACTCCCGGTTCAGGATCTCACAACCCTCCAGGGCCTCAAAACAGCGGCGCAGAGCCTCCCCGCCCTGGGGCAGAGCGGCGGGGTCCAGAAGGGGGAACTCCTCCTCATAAATCTCGCAAAGCCGGGGCAGGGCCTCCTCCTGTCCCTCATCCAGCAACACCTGGACCTCATTGGCAAAGAGCAACAGAGCCTGAAGCCGCTCTCCCATAGAGGTCCCTTCCCGGTCAAAGAGAGAAATGGCGGTCTCCCGTGCCCTCAACAGGGGCTTCAACAGTTCAGGTGTCTCCTCCCCTATTCCCTCTTCCTGGGTGGTAAGGAGGGTCATATCGGAGCCCAGGATCAGCCGGACAGTCTCGGGGCAAGAGCCACACAGGCCCTTCTCGGTGAGAGGCCCGTACTCGTAGGTAAACCGGGGATGGGTCCGGCAGATTTCCCCTGTGCGTTCCTCCCCCAGCTGGATATAAATCTCACACAGCCCGTCCCCATTCAGGAAAGGGCACAGTCCTCCCCGGAGCCGGAAGGCGGCCTCTCCCATCTCATCCCTGCTGAGAGCGGAGCGTAGCCGCTCCCCCATGGAGCCGGGCAGGCTTTCATAGTACTGGGCGGTGGCATGGTCGATGGGCACCTCCCACCCCTGACAACAGGTGTGGGGGCAAGCCCCCGCCAGGCAGCGGAAGTCAGAATAATATTGGGGTATGTGGACGGTCATAGGGATTCCTCCCGGCATTTCATTCTACCGTTATTGTACTCTCCTCCGCCCTGCTTGACAAGGAAAAACGATCCCGAACTTTGTTCCGACCCTTGCCCGGGTTTGTCCTTTGACACTTACGGCGGCCTTGGCCGAGAGGCAAAAGGGAAAATTAGTCTCCTTGGCAAGGTGACGGACCACACCGGGGCAACCTCCAGCGGTCAGATCGGCAACGACGGCAAGGGAGCGCTGTTTAAGGGCTTCCACTATAGCTACCCCTACCAACTGCTCTCCGTGCAGGTGCTGGACAATGTCAAAATGGTAACTGCCGACAGCAGTACCACTTACGCTATCCGCAACGATGACCTCTCGGGGGCTGGGGCAACAACGAAGATGGTCTTTGGGGCAACGGAAAGGACAAGTGTTTCTGGGATGCTGTAAACAAAAAAGCCTCCCGCCGATCAGCGGGAGACCATAATGAAAATTACAACATAAAAAATCGAAGCCCTTGCCGCCGTTTTTGCTCTGGTTCTTGTGTAAGTCCCATTGTGCGAGTCCATGTCTTACTTGTCTCCTCTTCAAAAAAAGCAACAAGCGGGGCTATGATTTCCTGCTCATCATACGCTTGCAGTGCCTCATAATAGTTGCGCTTATCCTCCTCGTAGATGATCATTGGCGGATAGTCGTTGACCATGAGCCAGTAGTTGAGCAGCGTTCTCCCCACACGGCCGTTCCCATCCGCAAAGGGATGAATATTCTCAAACCTGGCATGGAAATATGCTCCGGCCTTTAGTGGTGACTTCTTTCCAATAGTATTGACTTCTTCCAATAAATCGGAAAGATCACTTTCTACATTGTGGGGAGCAGAACCCACTTCATTTTTACCCGTCACATAGTCGTGCTTCTTACTGGCGTCACCCGCGGTCCGCCCAAAATCACTCCGACGAAAAAGCATAGAAAAAGTCCCGGAATCGGATGATTCCGGGACTTTCACTGGCAGGGGCAGAAGGGCTCGAACCCTCGGCATGCGGTTTTGGAGTGAATATGGGAAGGGCACTATACCGCAAGGCCTCCCGCTCGTTTCAATGGCTTTCCGAGATCCACCAGTTTTCTTGCGGAAGACGATGCTTTTTTGATGCTATTCTGTTCAAATTTGTTGCCAAAACTCTTCCTTTTGGCGTTCTTTCAGAATAGGGATTGCAGGTTTTAGCAAGTTTGTGATATACTTAATTAAGTATA
>JAAWPV010000070.1 GCA_022800215.1 Oscillospiraceae bacterium
AGGGTGGCGTACTGGGTCTCCTTCAGACCGCCCACCCAGCCGGAGTGACGGCGGTAGTACTTCTGCTCCAGCTTCTTGCCGGTGAGTACCGCCTTCTCGGCGTTGAGGATGATGACGAAGTCACCGCAGTCGGCGTGGGGAGTGTACTCGGGCTTGCGCTTGCCCCGCAGCAGATCGGCGGCGATGACAGCGGTCTTGCCCAGGGGCTTGCCGGCCGCATCGAGGATGTACCACTTGCGGACGATGTTGCCCTTGTTTGCCATAAATGTGGACATGTTTTGACCTCCAATTTCTTATGCTCTCTTTTGAGCGTTTTTTCAAAGAAAGGGCCCCGAATCTGGACGTTCGGAGCGTTTTGTATTATAATACGGCTGTGACAGCCTGTCAACGGCTTTTTGGGAAAAAATTATTGAGAAAGCAGAAATCTTTCAAAAACTCGTTTTTGCTCTCGGAAACTCTTAAATACTTATTTTCAATTTTCAAATTTTTTGAGGTGCTTTATGGAAAAAATTCTCTCTCTGGTCCGCCGCTGTGTGGAGGACTACGATATGATACAGCCCGGGGACCGGGTGGCGGTGGGGGTCTCCGGGGGCAAGGATTCTCTGGTGACCCTGGCGGCCCTTGCGAAGTTGTCCCAGTTTTATCCCAAGTCCTTCACTGTAGAGGCCTTTACCCTGGACATGGGCCCCGTGGAGGGGGGACCCTCCATGGACTTTGGCCCGGTGGCGGCTTACTGCGAGAGCATCGGCGTGCCCTTCACCCTCATCTCCAGCGAAATCAGCCACATCATCTTCGATTTGAGGAAGGAGAAGAACCCCTGCTCCATGTGTGCCAAGATGCGCCGGGGTGCCCTCCACAACGCCATTCTGGACAAGGGCATCCACAAGATCGCCCTGGGCCACCATTTTGACGACGCGGTGGAGACCTTCTTCCTTTCCCTCTTCTATGAGGGCCGCCTCTCCTGCTTCCAGCCTGTCACCGACCTGACCCGGACGGGCATCACCCAGATCCGGCCCCTCCTCTACTGCGGGGAGGGTATGGTCCGGGGTGCCGCCCAGCGCGGCCACCTGCCCGTGGTCCACAACCCCTGTCCCGCCGACGGCTTCACCAAGCGCCAGGAGGTGAAGGAGCTGGTGGCGGAGCTGGAGCATACGTACCCCGGCCTCAAGGAGCGGGTTTTCGGCGCCATGCAGCGCCTGCCCCTTCCCGAATGGGGCCCCATCGAGCACAGAAGACGGCCCTACGCCGAACAGCCGGAAAAAGAGTAAAAAAGCGCCGGACCCCAAGGGTCCGGCGCTTTCCTGTCCTATTTATGGTATCGTGAAAAAATAAACTTAAAAATATTTTTCGGTTGGATGTACGGAAACGTACAACACCCGGGGGTGAAATCACCATAATTGAAAGGAGTTTTCCTTATCCAATCATTTATGGAGGCACATCATGACCGAAGAAAACTATCAATACCGTACCAGTCCTCTTTTTCTTAGAAATGAATTTCCTGGACCGGGAAAATGGAAAATCCCGGTCATTCCCAAAAGCAGCTTTTCAGAAGATGAATTTTTCGATTTGCGATTGATTGGCTTTGACCGAACCAAGAAGGGAGAAGCGCGGCATTGGGAGCGTATAGTCCATTTCTTTCTCTACGATTATAAATTTGAACGAATCTGGAAAAACCCTGAACAAGATTTGGAACGCTTAAAACCCTATCGGGCCATTCTTTCCCCGGATTTCAGCATGTATCTGGAAATGTCGCCTATCATACAGCTTTACAACGTGTTTCGCAATCGTTGGTGTGGAGCTTATTATGCGGATAAAGGCCTTCGGGTCATTCCTACTGTCAGTTGGGGGGATGAGAGCACCTTTGACTTTTGTTTTGAAGGTATCCCCAAGGGCAGCACCGTAGCGGTATCTACTTATATGGTAACAGCCCATGGTAACCATGCCGACCAGAAAGAATTTTTCATGAAGGGCTACAATGAGCTGCTTCGCCGCGTTGAACCGGAGCGGATCCTGTGCTACAATAAAGACGGTATCTTTCCCGAGATGGAGGGTAACATCATCTCCATCGACTATGACCGATCTTCCTGGATGTATCAGGATAAGCCCGATACTCCATCCAAGTACCTGCCTTATATCTGTGGGGAGCTGCCTTCGCCCGAGGACAGCGGCCTTATTATCAAGCGGGGCTATGTGCTCCTGGACCACATCGAACTGGGCATGGGCAGTGCTTACGGCGGCGCCTGGCGGCCAAAGAAAAAGGCTGATGAACGCTTTTTGGGAAAACCGGGAGAGGTCAAAACCACATACACGCAAAAAGGAGAAAAAAGAGAAACCCATATTGGTCCAGACGGAAGGGCTGATAGAGAACGACATCACAGCGACCATCATCAGCCGGACAAGCACTCAAACCCGCATGATCATGAGATAGACTGGTCCAAAGGTTTCCCCGATCCACAGTCGCCCATTAACTATGAGGATGGGGAGGAACCAACATTCATGAATTATCAAGGAGGTAAGTTCATGTCCGTGGACAAAATGCCAAGCGATGAGGAGCGGTGCAGAATGATCGAGGAGAACCGCTTTGAAACCATCAGCGACTTCAAATGGTGTGTGGCCCATGGGGGCGAGGTGGAATTTGGATGGAAGGACCATATATTTGTTATCTGCCCCAAGCTACGGAGAACGCCGGATAGTCCTATCCAAATGTTGATTTCGGAAGTCTGTATTGATGACCCCGTCTCCACCGAATTTTGGGGCGACACCGCCGACGATATTTTGGAGTATATCGTAGCCGGCGACCGGCTCCGAGACGTCATCACCCAAGTGACCGTCTATGACCGCACCATCTGAACAAAAAGGAGCGGAGTGCCGGCCGGCACTC
>JAAWPV010000068.1 GCA_022800215.1 Oscillospiraceae bacterium
CCCGGGCCAGGGCGGCGATCTCGCATTCCTTCTCGAAGGAGATAAAGTCCAGGGGAGCGGTCACATTGTAGGTGGTGCCCAGGTCGGCCTCCAGGTTGTCGGCCACGGTGACATACCGGTCGCAGACCACGTAGCGGAGACCCTGGACTTCCTTGATCTCCACCTGGTGGCCCTTCTCCCGGAGATGGGCGGCTACGGCGTCCACCTTCTCCTGGAAGGGGATGATCTCCGGCTTTTTGGGCAGGGTGCCCATGATTTCCTGATGGCCCATGAAGGTGTCGGCCCCGTGGTGGGCCAGCTCGCTGGTGCCGAAGTTGGCCAAGGGGTTGAAATGCATCTGCTGGCTTTCCCCGCCGAAGGCGTTCATCAGTCCCAGCTTTTCCAGCGTGGGGAGCTTTAGGTCGGGCTGGTCATGGAGGATGCTGCGAAGGGTGTTGGCCTTCTCGTCGCCGGGACGCACCAGGGCGGCGTCCCTCATAGCTCCCATGCCGAAGCCGTCCAGAACGATCACAATAAAACGCTTTTTCATGCCTTACGCCTCGTTTTCTGATTGGAAGATCATGCTTTTTGATTGCCCAGGCTGTCCCAGACGCCCACGACCTGGGGATCCCCCTGGGCTACGCCGGAGAGGAGAACCACGTCGCTGCGGGTGACAAAGATCTGGTAGCGGAAGGCCATGACGACGCTTTCTCCCACCTGGGCGGTTTCCGCCAGCTCAAAGTGGTAATCAATGCTTTCCAGGCTGGGCGGAGTCACCTCTATGGGGCGGAGCTGCTCAGGCTGGGAGCCTACCAGGGCGTGGGCCATATGCCCCCGGCGGTAGAAGCCGCCGCCGTAGCAGTAGGCCTTGCCCGCGAAGTTGTGGGAGACTTCGCTGAGGTAGGCGATGCACTGCTTTTCCGGCAGCTCCATCTCCGCATGGGCGGGGGTGGTGCCGGTGAGGCCATGGCCCGGTTCTCCGCAGTTGCCTCCCAGCTTGGACATCAGCTCCAGGGTGCGGCAGCTGGTGGCGGAGGGGGTGTTGAGGATCCTGGGCTCCACGCCCTGCTCCCGGAGGATCCGGGCGGCTTGGGTCACCGTCTCCAGGTTGGGGGTGGGGGCGATGTCTCCCACCTCCTCCTGGTAGAGATAGCAGGGGAAGGAGGTGACGCCGTGAACCTCCACACCGGGGAGGGCGGAGACCTCACGGAGGAAGTCAGGCAGCCGGGACAGATCCACGCCGGCGGTCTGGCCGCTGTAGATGTGATCCCGGCTGTCAAAGACCCGGATCAGAATGGACTGCTTTTTCCCCAGAGAGAGGGCGGCGTCACTGATGGCCCGGGCCTTCTCCAGGGAGTAGACGGTGATGACCTGGGCGCCGTAATCAATGATCTGCCGCAGCATGGCCTGAGGAGGCTGAACCAGGTGCCCCACATTGCCCAGAGGGATGTGGTTGTTCATCATCACTTGGGCCTCCTTAAAGTCTACCACCACGGCGCCGGGGTAGCCCAGCTCCACCAATTCCTGAGCCAGCCTGGGGTTCCGGCCCAGCTGCTTGAGCATGAACCAGAGGCGGATCTGGTTCTCGTCAGCCTTGGCTTTGATAGCCGCTGCGTTCCGGCGGAACTGATCCAGGTCAATGACGTAGGAGTCGGGGAGGATCCGGCCGGCCTGATGAAGGCGGCAGATGGCGTCGATAAGCTGGGGGGATTCCCTGCAAAGCTTTTCTAAGAACATGTCCTCACCCTTTCCATGGCCTGCCTCAGGATCCGCAGGACGGTGTCGTCTCCGCCCCGCATGGGGTTGATACGGATCATCCGTTTGGTGATGTCGGGATCGATGGCCCGGAAGGTGCCCGAGACCCGGTAAAACATGGGCACCAGCTCATACCGGGATTCTGAGCCCACCGGGTTGGGGGCGGCCCCCAGCTTCTCGGCCTGCTCCAGCACCTGCTCGGCGATGGGCTCCTCGAACTCTACCAGCAGAACCTTGGATTGGGCGTTGGCCAGGAAGGCGTCCTTGATCCCGGGGATGTGCTCCTGGTGAATGCGCTCTACCAGGCGGTCGTTGACCTGAGCCTGGATGGCCAGGGAGACAGGGGCGTAAATGAGGCCCCGGAGAACGTCCAGGGCCTCGTGCCCCTGGGTCTGGCTGCCGCCAGAGTAGTGATGCTTGATCAGGAAATCGATATACTTCCGCTTTCCCACGATACAGCCGATGCCCTCGGGGCCCAATAGCTTGAAGGTGGAGAAGCAGCTGAGGTCGGCGCCGCACTGGCTGCCGTTTTTCGCCACCTTCATCACAGCGTAGTTGTCGTCGGTGACCACGGGGATATCCCGGCAGGCCTTGATGGTGGAGATGACCTCCTCCATGTCATAGCGGTCTGAGGGGGATTGGCGGGTATACTGCACGTGGGCGGCCTTGATCTCAGGATGCTCGGCCATGACCCGGCGGATGTCCTCCAGATCGTTGAAGTCTGCGGTGACGGTGCACAGACCCAGCATCTCAATGGAGCTCTGGGTGGTAGAGTAGACGGGGGCTGTGTGGACAAGCAAAGTCTCCCCCGCCTTCAGCACAGAGAAAAGGGCGTACCGGATGGCCCCGGTACCAGAGCCCCGAACCAAGATGGCGCTCTCCGCGTCAAAGACCCGGGCAATGACCTTTTCAGCCTTCAGGGTGGTCACCGGCTTATTGAGACCGGGAACCACGCCCAAATCGCCCCGGGTGAGGATCTCCTGACCCTCGAACTCCTGGGTGATGCTGTCCACTACCTTGAACTGGAGGGCGGTAGCCTCCTCCAGGGTGATGCTTTGTAAGGGATAGTTGAGCATGGGGCTTCACACTCCTTT
>JAAWPV010000084.1 GCA_022800215.1 Oscillospiraceae bacterium
TTTGCCGCCGCCCGGAACGAGTCCTTTTCCCACGCGTCCATGGACTACTGTATGTGGCTGGACGCCGACGACGTGCTGCCGGAGGGAGATCAGACGTCCTTTCTGGCCTTGAAAGAGCGCCTGGACCCCTCCGTTTCGGTGGTCATGGCCCCCTACCACACCGGTTTTGACGAAAACGGTCAGGTGACCTTCTCCTACTACCGTGAACGGCTCATCAAAAACCACGCCGGCATGGCATGGACTGGAGCCGTCCACGAGGTCATTTCCCCCACAGGAAACATCCTCTATGCCGACTTTGCCGTCACGCACCGCAAGACCCGTCCCTCCGACCCGGACCGCAACCTGCGTATTTATCAGGCCCAGCTAAAGGCAGGGAAAGAACTGGACCCCAGACAGCAGTTCTACTATGGCTGGGAGCTTTACTACCACCACCGCTACGAAGAGGCGCTGACGGTCTTTCGGCAGTTTTTAGCGCAGGGCAAAGGCTGGCTGGAAAACAATATCGACGCCTGCTGCCACTGCGCCTATTGCCAGGAAGCGCTGGGACAGGACAGCGATGCTCTGGCTTCGCTGTTCCAAACCTTCTCCTACGACCGTCCCCGGGCCGAGGTTTGCTGTGAAGTGGGCCGCTGGTTTTTTCAGCGGGAGCAGTATGACCGGGCCGCCTATTGGTACGCTCTGGCTCTGACCTGCCCCCGGGATGACCGCCGGGGCGGATTCATCTCCCCCGATTGTTACGGCTGCCTGCCCTGTATCCAGCTTTGCGTCTGCCACAGCCGCCTTGGCAATCTGCAAAGAGCCGACGCTTTCAATGAACTGGCCGCTGTCTACAAGCCGGAAGCCCCCGCGGTCCTCCACAACCGGGCGTTTTTTCAGTCCCGGCCGGAGCAGACTGCGTAAAATGAATGACCCTGTCACCACTGTCCGGGAACAGCCATCGTTCAGAAGGGTTTTGCCACATCACGAAACACCCCCGGCCACGCGGCCGGGGGTGTTTCATTCTTTATTTCTTTTTGGACAGCTTTCTCTTCAACCGGTTCCAGAAGCTGTCACCATTCACGATGCGCATACTGTCCTCGGCTTGGGTCGTGGTGGGGGTTTTGCCGGGTTCCGCGATACTGTTGGAAAAAATCTTCATCTGATCCAAATTTCCGCTTCCAAACATAAGGCTTTCCCCCTTTTATAAATTACTCTCCGCAGTGGAAGAGCCGCAGAGCGGTGATATAGGCCTGCTCCCTCGTATAAAAGTCCAGCGGCGAGAAGTTTCCGTTTCCGGTCCCTCCCATCACTGCGCTTCCGGTGACAGGGTCCACAAGGCCGGAGGTAAAGTCCACGCCCTCCTTGGCCCAGGAGGCGATCTGAGCCTCATCGTTGAAGCTCTGGCCTTTGCCGGTGGTCATATCCAGCACCTGGGCGGTGCGGGCGAGCATGGAGGCCGCCTCCTGCCGGGTGATGGAGCCACCGGGATTGAAGGTGGTTTTCGAGGTGCCGTTGACAATGCCAAGAGCGTGGGCCGCCAGAATATCGGCGTTGTCCGTATCGGTGAACGGGTCAGTCATCGCCTTGCCCTTACTCTGGGCATAGGCAGCGGCTGTCATCCCGGTCTTTTCCTCCACCAGCACCACCATCAGCCGGCAGAAATCCTCCCGGGTGATGTTATTCTGGTAGCCTGTCTGAAGGTCTTCGGGCACCAGACCGGAGCGAACGGCGGTGTCCACCTGCTCCTGGGCCCAGGAGGAGGGGAGGTCGTTGGGGTCGGGCAGCTCCGCTTCCACCGTCACCTCGGCCTTGGGGTCGCCGGCCTTGAAATTGTTGAGGGACGCAGCGGGCGTGAACGCCTCATGGGTCTGGGTCAGGAAGAAGTCGCTGGGGTCGAAGTACCGGGGATCGTAGAAGGCGCCATTGCCGGGACGGCCCCAGGTGGAGTCGATCCAGATCCACCGCCCGTCGATATAGGCGGCGTTCCAGGCGTGACCGTCGCCGCCGGCGGTGCCGTGGACATACACGGCGGGAATACCCTGAGCCTGAAGAAGCGCCCGGGTCAGGTTGGCATAGCCGGAGCAGACCGCCAGCTTATGCTCCAGCACATCCTCGCTGCTCATGTAGGTATGCGCCTTTTGCCCCCGGAAGTATTCATAGTCATAGACCACGTTCTCCGCCACCCACCGGTGGATGGCCTGGGCCTTTTCATAATCGCCGGAGAGTCCGGCGGTGATGTCATTGGACTTTGCCACGATGACTGTGCTCTGTTCGGTCACCCAGCGGCTGGGGTCCACCCCTTCAAAGAGGGCGCGGAAGGTCTCCAGCCGGCCTGCAAGCTGCTCGCTGGGCAGATTGACGACCTCCTTCAGGGAGGGGCACTGACCCAGATAGTTCATAAACTGGTTGGCGGTCATGCCCTTCATGCTCTCCGCCAGCTTGCCTGTTTTGGGGAAGGTGATGGTGGTCAGGTTTTCGCAGCCTGAGACCACGCCGGTCCCCATCTCCTCCAAAGCGTCAGGTAGGGTGATGGAGGTGAGAGCGTTTCCGGAAAAGGCGCCAGTGCCCAGCTTTTTCAGACCTTTGGGCAGGGTGACGGAGGTGAGGCTGCAGCCGCTGAAGGCAGTCTCTCCAATCTCCCGCACCGAGGCGGGAATGGTGACGGAGGTGAGGGCGGAACAGCCGCAGAAGGCATAGGCTTCCACCGCCGTCAGGGTGTTGGGCAGGGTCACGCTGGTGAGGGAGGTGCAGTTCTGGAAAGCCTGCTCCCCGATTTTGGT
>JAAWPV010000016.1 GCA_022800215.1 Oscillospiraceae bacterium
GAGGCGGACACATTGCGGGTGCAGCGGTGGGTAAACGAATACCCGCGCGGCATCCTGGATGGGAGGTGTGCCGGACGGGTATTGCTGGAGCTTGCCCAGGAGGCCGGTATTGAGGGGGTAGAATTGCTTTTGTGAATAATGCACAAAAAACAATTTTAGATTTTTCTGCATTTAACCCTTGACATTTTCTTTTCACTTAAAAGATGCAGTTTATCTTGACAAGGTGCGTAATTTTGTGATATTCTTAGTCTTCATGAAGGAGGCAGAATACAATGCCCATCCAGCAGACCCCGGCCACCAGGGAAGACCCCCGGCAGAGAAGAAGCAGGCGCCGCATGTCGGAGGCTTTTTTGAGCCTGGTATCCGAGCGTGACTACCGGGATATCTCGGTGGTTGATATCTGTGAACGCGCCATGGTCCACCGTACCACCTTTTACGCCCATTTTGAGGACAAGGATGCCCTTTTCCGTTACGTTCTGGAGGAAGAGATACGGCTGGCGGCCCGTAGCCGGCCGGAGGCGGCTGCGGACCAAGGGTTTTGGGGTGCCCTTCGGGAGGAACTTGCCATCGCTTTGCGTTTCTGCAATGGACACCGGGCCCTCTACCTTACGGGTATGATCAGCGGCGGCTATACAGAGATGAGAGCCGTAGAGGACCATCTCTCCCAGCGGATCAAGAAGATCGTGCTGGATAACTGCCCCGATGAACCCGCCTATATGGCGGAGATGACCAGTCGATTCTATACCGGCGGGCTGATGAATGTTGCGCGGTGGTGGATGGTAAACAATATTCCTCTCAGTGAGGAGGAACTGCTGGAGTTGATGATCCGTCTTCTCCCACGGCAGTGGGTCAAGGAATAAATGTAACAGGCGGTCCAAAGGACCGCCTGTTTTGCGATTTTTGTCAAAAATCTTTCCGTAAGGCATACCATTTTTCTTGTGAGTGTGGTACAATGATACTAATTATAGGTATGGAAAGGAGCTGGGGAAATGAAAAAACAAGTCTTGAAGCTGGCGCTGCTGGCTTCCTGCCTTTCCATGCTGCTTACCGGCTGCTTTTTCCGAAGTGTGGATGAGCTCTATGCAATTCCCCAGCCCTCCAAGGACTATGAGGCTCTTCAAGTCCGCCTCAGCGAGGCCATTGCCCAAGGCGGCGAGTATGCCGCGCCCCTCTCCGGCGAGATGATCCAGGCCGTTCAGCTTCAGGACCTGGACGGGGATGGCAAACAGGAGGCTATCGCCTTCTTCCGATTTGCCGGGGATGAAAAGCCCTTGAAGATCTATATTTTCCGCCAGCAGCAGGAAAGCTATGAACTTCTGACCATGGTGGAACATGCCGGCACCGCCATCAACTGCGTGGACTATGTTCAGCTGGACGATACTCCGTTCCGGGAGATGGTGGTTAGCTGGCAGATCAGCGACAAGGTCCGTTCTCTGGCGGCCTATTCCCTCGGCCATATGGAAGCGGAGGAATTGATACGGACCGATTACGACAGTTACAAACTCTACGATCTGGACCAGGATAACCAGCAGGAACTGGTGGTTTTCCGGACCCCAATGGCCGGATCTCCTCAGGCGGAGATGTACGATTTTGACGGAGATTTGTCCCTTGCCGGTACGGCTCCTCTCTCCCGGGGAATCGCCTCCGGGGCGGACGAAGGGATCCGAGCAGGCTACCTGGTGGACCGGGTACCAGCGCTGTTCGCTGTGTCCGGTTATGGCGGCAGCGGCACCATCACCGATGTGTTCGTCAGCCGAAACGGGGAACTGCGAAATGTCACTTTGGACCCGGAGACGGAGGAGAGTGGGGAGACAGTCCGGTTCTATACGCAGGTTTACGAGACGGATATTAACAGCGACGGCATCACGGAGATCCCTCAGCCGCTTCCGCTGGCGGAATATAAGCTGATTACCGAAACGGTAAACTTTTGGCTTATCCATTGGCGGCAGTTCGATGTGGAGGGGGCGCCCACGCGGGTCTTTACCACCTATCACAATGACCGGGACGGCTGGTATTTTGTCCTTCCCGACGAATGGGTCAGCCACCTGTCCCTCTCCCGCAGCGACCTGACCGGCAGTGGAGAGCGGGCAGTGACTTTCTCCTACTGGACGGGGGAGGAGAACAGCGAACCTCAAAGTTTCCTCACCATTTACCGCCTGACGGGCAGTAACCGGAGCCTGCGGGCCAATCGGGGAGAGCGGTTCATCCTGACGGAGAGCGGAGATACCATCTATGCTGCCGAATTTCGGGACGGCTGGGACTGCGGCCTGACACAGGAGGAGGTCAAGGCACGGTTCAACCTTATCAAAACAGACTGGTATAACGGAACCTAAAGAATTTTGAGATAACGGAAATTGAAGGAGAAGGCTATGAGTCGAAGAGTTTTAGTGCTGGAGGACGAGACCAACATCCGTTCCTTCATCGTCATCAATCTGAAGCGGGCAGGCTATGAGACCATCGAGGCGGGCACCGGTCAGGAGGCGTTGGACCAGCTGCGCCGGAACCCGGATATCAACGTGGCCCTTCTGGATGTGATGCTCCCCGATACCGACGGCTTCGAGGTCTGCCGCCGGATCCGGGCCTCCAATAAGACCATCGGCATCATCATGCTCACCGCCCTCACCCAGGAGATGGACAAGGTCACGGGCCTCATGACCGGGGCGGACGACTATGTGACCAAGCCATTCTCTCCGGCGGAACTCACCGCCCGCATTGATGCCCTCTGCCGCCGTACAGGCGGCGGAGAACCGACGGTGGACACAGGGGAGATCTATTATTCCCCCTTCCTCCTCAACACCCGGAACCGTACACTGGAGAAGAACGGGCAGCGTGTGAAGCTGACCCAGGTGGAATACTCTATCGTTCAGTTCCTTATGGAGAATGCGGGCAAGGCCATGAGCCGGGAGGAGATCCTGGACGTGGTGTGGGGCAAGGAGTACTTTGGTGAATTGAAGATCGTGGACGTGAATATTCGCCGCCTGCGGATCAAGATCGAGGACGACCCTACCAATCCGACCTATATCAATACCGTGTGGGGGTATGGATATAAGTGGGGTGCTTAATGGCCCTGATCTCCCAAAACTGCTGAGAAAAAACCGGAAGGAAAGGAGGCAAAGAGGTATGGCAAAGCTTATCAACGTGAAAAAGAGCACCCGGCAGGGCATCCGCCGCCGGTGGATGACAAACTCCATCGGTATTGTTCTTTTTATCGTCCTCTTTGCCGTCACCGCCTTTTCAGTGGCCGTGGGAAGCTACTACTACGCCACCATGTCCAACGGCCTTCGCACTAAGGCGGAGTATGTGGTGGACTTTTTCAGCGACTACACCACCCAGAGCGAATACTACCAGCACGTGCTTGCCTATGTGAACTCCAACTTTGAGGGTAAGGACGAGGTAGAGATGCAGTTTTTAGGTTCCAACGGGACCATCCGCTTCTCCACCTTCGGTCTGGCAGCCTACTCCGCCCCTGGCACCCCCGACATAGCCGGCGCCCTCAACCAGGACATCCCCCAGACCACCCCCTGGACCGGGAAGGATCCCTCCACCGGGGAGCATATCATGGCGGTGTGCGCCCCCCTCACCGTAGACGGCAGGCCCGTGGCCGCCATCCGCTACGTTACCTCCCTCCGGCTGGTGGACCGGCAGCTGGTCATCATCGTCAGCCTTTCCGCACTGGTGGGTCTGGTCATTTTGGCCCTGGTGTATTTTTCCAACCTCTACTTTGTCAAGTCCATTGTAGAACCGGTGGCCGGCATCACCGAGATCACCAAGCGCATTGCCGCCGGCAGCTATGGCATCCAGATCGAAAAGCAGCACGACGACGAGATCGGCGACCTCACTGACGCCCTTAACGATATGTCCATGAAGATCGACCAGGCGGAGCGGATGCAATCGGAGTTTATCTCCTCCGTCTCCCATGAGCTGCGCACCCCTCTCACCGCCATCAACGGCTGGGCTGAGACCATCATGAACGGTGAGGTCCGGGACGCCGAGGACGTGCGGAAGGGCATGGGCATCATTGTCTCCGAGGCCCGGCGGCTCACCAACATGGTGGAGGAGCTGTTGGAGTTCTCCCGCATTGAGGACGGCCGCTTCACCCTCTCCATGGAGCAGGTGGACCTGAAGGCCGAGCTGGAGGACGCCGTTTATACATACAAAGAATTCTTCCGCAAGGACGGGTTAGAGCTTCACTACGAGGATACCGAAGAGGAATTTCCCACTATGGAAGCCGACCCCGAGCGGCTCCGGCAGGTCTTTTGCAACTTGATGGACAACGCCGCCAAGCACGGCGGCAGCGGCAAGCGTATCGACGCCGCCATCCGAATGGATGGAGAATGGGCAGTCATCACCATCCGGGATTACGGCCCCGGCATTCCGGTGGACGAGCTGTCCCACGTGAAGACTAAGTTCTATAAGGGCTCCTCCAAAGCACGGGGCTCCGGCATCGGCCTGGCGGTCTGCGACGAGATCGTCACCCGCCACGGCGGGGAGCTGACCATCGGCAACGCTTCCGGGGGCGGATGTATTGTTACAATTCGCCTTCCGGTGGAGATCAGCCAAAGAACTGGAACATAAGTTCGAGAAAATTGCCCGCACCCCTTGAAAAGGGGGCGCGGGTTTGGTATAATAGCCGCAGACAGGCTTGCTGCGCAAGCCTGCGGGCTGTCGCCCTTTCCGTGCGATGCACGGCTGCGGCGTTGACGGCCCCGCAAAAATGCCTTTGCACGCAAGCATTTTTGCTTCGTGGTATCATAAAAAGCAAATGTCCCTCTGAAGGAGAAATCTATGATAAAAACCATACTGACCCTTGCCACCGGGGGCTTTAAGACCATGATCGGCGGGCAGGCCCTCATCGAGGGGATCATGATGCTGGGCCCGGATAAAAAGTCCATCGTCATCCGCAGGCCCGACGGGGAACTGGAAGTCAAGACCGAGCCTCGGAAGCTGTTGAAGGACCGATTTCCCATGGCGGGCTGGCCCCTTATTCGGGGGGTGGTGAACTTTCTTTCCTCCAATGTTACCGGGGTGAAGGCCCTCATGTACTCGGCGGAGTTTTACCCCGAGGAGGGGGAGGACGAGAAGGACGAGGAGCCATCCAAGTTTGAGAAATGGCTGGATGAAAAGCTGGGCAGCGAGAAGCTCACCACGTTGGTGGTGACCCTCTCTGTGGTGCTGGGCCTTTGCATGTCCATCGGCCTTTTCTTCTTCCTGCCCACCCTGCTGGGAGGCTTTGTCAGCACCCTGGCCCCCGGCAATATGCTGGTGCGCAACCTTTCTGAGAGCCTTTTGAAGATCGTCATCTTCATCGCCTACCTGGCCCTTTGCTCCAAAACGAAGGATATCCACCGGGTCTTCCAGTACCATGGAGCGGAGCACAAGACCATCTTCTGCTACGAGGCGGGCTTTCCCCTGACGGTGGATAACGTCCGCCCCCAGCCCCGGCACCATCCCCGGTGCGGTACCAGCTTCCTTTTTGTGGTCATCATTGTCTCCATTTTGAGTTCCACGGTGGTTTTCTCCATCTGGCCTGTTTACAATACCCTGCTGCGGTTTTTGGCCCACCTGCTGATGCTGCCCCTCATCGTGGCGGTGAGCTACGAGTTCAACCGCTGGGTGGGGGGGCATGACAATGCCCTGAGCCGGTTCCTCTCGGCCCCGGGCCTTTGGATGCAGAACTTTACCACCTTTGAGCCGGACGATAGCATGATGGAGGTGGGCATCCGCGCCCTCACTGAGGTTTTGCCCGAGAAGCAAGGAACCGATGCTTGGGAGAAGAACTGAGAGAAAAGAGAGAAAAAGCAAGGGGTGAGCACATGGCGACTACATACAACAACCTCTACCTGGACGCCCGGCGGCAGCTGAAGGCGGCGGGGATCGACGCCGCCCAGCTGGAGGCCCGGGAGATCGTCTGCTATGTAGCGGGTAAGACCCGGGAGGAGTTTTTCCGGGACCTGACCCTCTATGCAAACAGTCAGGTGGAGGAGCAGGTGAAGGATCTGACCCGCCGCCGGCTGGCCGGGGAGCCTGTGGCCTATATCATCGGGGAGTGGGAGTTTTATGGTCTCTCTCTGGATGTGAGCCGGGAGGTGCTGATCCCCCGGATGGATACCGAAGTGATGGCCGAGCAGGCCATTCTGGCGGCTCGGGCCGCCGGGGAGGGCTGCCGGGTGCTGGACCTGTGCGCCGGCAGCGGCTGCGTGGGTCTGGCGGTGTGTGCCAACGTGCCTGAGTGCAAGGTGGTGCTGGCCGACAACTCGGAGGGGGCGCTTCGGATCTGCAAGCAGAATGTCCGCCGCTGCGGCCTCACCCAGCAGGCCACCTGCGTCTCTGCCGACGCCAAGCTGCCCCCCCTTCCCGCACTGTGGGATTTTGACGTCATCGCCTGCAACCCGCCCTACATCCCTACGGCTGATATTTTGACCTTGGACCGCTCTGTGAAGGACTACGAGCCCCGGGAGGCCCTGGACGGCGGGGACGATGGGCTGGACTTTTACCGCTCCATCGCCTCCAAATGGAAGGGGGCCATCCGGCTGGGGGGCCGCCTCCTTTTCGAGGTGGGCATGGGCCAGTCCGCCGACGTGGAGGCCATTCTCAGTGAGAACGGCTTTGAGGATATCCGTTCTTTTCCTGATACGCAGGGCATCCCTCGGGTGGTTTCAGGTACACTTAACGAGTGAAAACAAAGTCCCGTTTATGGGACAGCGGATAAAGTAAAATAGAGATGTACCAGGGCCTGCGGGCCAAATGGGAAAGTAAAATAATGAGAAAGGCCCCGCCTTTCGAGAGGAGAAAGAATATGGCAGCAGATAAGAAAAGGATGATCGTATCCCAGCCGGGGCAGGCTTCTGACAAAAAACGGGCGCTGGATACCGCCCTGGCCCAAATCGAGAAGGATTTTGGCAAAGGCGCGGTCATGCGTCTGGGCGAAAACACCCATGTGGTGGTGGAGTCCATCCCCACCGGCTCCCTGGCTCTGGATTTTGCCCTGGGTATCGGCGGCGTTCCCAAGGGCCGTATCGTGGAGATCTACGGCCCGGAATCCTCCGGCAAGACCACCCTGGCCCTTCATATTGTGGCTGAGGCTCAGAAGCGGGGCGGCGAGGTGGCCTACATTGACGCTGAGCACGCTTTGGACCCTGTTTACGCCCAGAATCTGGGGGTGGACATTGATTCCATGCTGATCTCCCAGCCCGATACCGGCGAGCAGGGCCTTGAGATCTGTGAAGCGCTGGTCCGTTCCGGCGCCATTGATGTGGTGGTGGTGGACTCGGTAGCGGCTTTGACCCCCCGGGCGGAGATCGAGGGCGATATGGGCGATGCCCATGTGGGACTGCTGGCTAGGCTCATGTCCCAGGCCCTCCGGAAGCTGGCCGGCGTCATCTCCAAGACCAACTGCATTGTTATCTTCATCAACCAGCTCCGGGAGAAGGTTGGGGTCATGTACGGCAATCCCGAGGTCACCACCGGCGGTCGTGCGCTGAAGTTTTATTCCTCTGTCCGCATCGACATTCGCCGGGTGGAGTCCTTGAAGAATGGCTCTGACGTTATCGGTAACCACGTTCGGGCCAAGATTGTGAAGAATAAGGTCGCGCCCCCCTTTAAGCAGGCTGAATTTGATATCATGTTCGGCGAGGGCATCGTCAAAGAAGGGGAACTGGTGGACATGGGCGTGGAGCTTGGGTTGGTACAGAAGTCCGGCTCCTGGTTCTCCATGGGGGAGGTCCGCATCGGCCAGGGCCGGGACGCCGCCCGCCAGTATCTGAAGGACAACCCCGACATTGCCGAGCAGTTGGAGGCCGATGTCCGCGCCGGTATGGCCAAGCGCCAGGCCGAGGCCTCGGCCCGTCCCGGCCGGAACGCTGCCTCCTCCGCCTCGGCTGCCGCCCCGGAGGCTCCCGCTGCTCCCCGTGCCGCCCGCTCTGCCGCCCCCGCCCGGGCGGTGGACGTGAGTGCGGAGGACTTTGAGGACGGGGAAGGCTGATAACCCATGACCATCGTTAAGCTGGAGCCCTCCAAGCACGTGGCGGAGCGCTGGCTCTGCTGGCTGGAGGACGGCTCCTGTATCCGGGTCACCGAGAACGAGGTGGTCTCCTTCGCCCTCTATTCAGGGATGGAGGTCTCCGACGAGCTCTATGACCGGCTTATCGAGGCCGCGGGCCGCAGTACGGTTCGAGCCAAGGCTTTGGACTATATCTCCCACCGGCCCATGTCCCGCAAGGAACTTGTGGATAAGCTCACCGCCAAGCCTCCCAGGACCCGGGATGGCCGGGAGCGTCAGCCCCTTGCGGCGCCGGAACAGGCGGCGGAGATCGCCGACTGGCTGGAGGACCTGGGCTACTTAAACGACGCCGAATACGCCAAAACCATTGCCCGGCACTACTCCGCCAAGGGCTACGGGGATCGGAAGGTGAAGGACGAGCTCTTTCGCCGGGGGGTACCCCAGCAGTACTGGCAGGAGGCCCTTTTGGAGGCTCAGCCCCCCGAGGATGGGGTGGATGAGTTTCTTCGCAAGCGCTTCCGGGGTCAGGCCCCCGACCAGAAGGAGCTGAAGCGGGCCTCCGACGCCCTGGCCCGCCGGGGCTACAACTGGTCCGAGATCCGGGAGGGCCTCAACCGCTACGGCGCGGACATTGGGGAGGAGTAAGCTGCACAGCCTGAACTGCAAATTTTCATTTGAGAGGTAATGACCTTGAAAATCGCTTTTATTTCCCTGGGGTGCTCGAAAAACCTCATCAACACCGAGCAGATGATGGCCCTGTGCAAGGCCGCCGGACACCAAGTGACCGGGGAGCCCGAGGGGGCCGACGTGGCTGTACTCAACACCTGCGGCTTCATTGACGCTGCCAAGAGCGAGGCCATCGAGCACATCATCGCATTGGGGGAGCTGAAACAGGCGGGCAAGCTGGGTAAGCTGCTGGTCTGCGGCTGTCTCTCCCAGCGTTACCCAGAGGAGATCAAAAAGGACCTTCCCGAGGTGGACGGCCTCATGGGCACGGGCAGCTACGACCAGATCGTTTCCGCCGTGGAGGCGGTGGCAAAGGGGGAGAACCCGGACCTTTTCGGGGACATCTCCGCCACCAGCGAGGAAGGGGAGCGGCTGGTCACTACCCCGGGCTACACCGCCTTTTTGAAAATTGCCGAGGGCTGCGATAATTTTTGCGCTTTCTGCATCATACCCTATCTTCGGGGCCGCTACCGCAGCCGGCCCATGGAGGCCATTTTGCAGGAGGCCAAGGAGCTGGCGGATGCCGGGGTGAAGGAACTCATCCTCATCGCCCAGGACATCGGCCCTTACGGCAAGGACCTCTACGGGGAGCGGAAACTTTCGGAGCTTTTGCGCCAGCTCTGCAAGCTGCCCTTTCACTGGATCCGGCTCCACTACTTATATCCTGACCACTTTGATGACGAGGTCATCAGGGTCATCGCCTCCCAGCCCCGGATCGTTAAGTATCTGGACATTCCCCTCCAGCATTGCAGCGACAGGCTCTTGAAGTCCATGAACCGCTGGGGGACAAAGGAGAGCCTCACCACCCTTCTGCAAAACCTGCGGGAGAAGATCCCAGGGCTGGTACTGCGGACCTCCCTCATCTGCGGCCTGCCGGGAGAGACCGAGGAGGACTTCGAGGACCTGTGCCAATTCGTCACCGAGACGGGCATCGAGCGGGCGGGGGTCTTCCAGTACTCCCGGGAGGAGGGCACCCGGGCCGCCGAGATGCCGGACCAGGTACCCGAGGAGGTGGCCCAGCAGCGGGTGGATCGGCTCATAGAGCTCCAGTCCCGGGTGCTGGACGAGTACAACGAAAGCCGCCTGGGCACGGTGATGGAGGTCCTCTGTGAGGGCTTCGACAACGAGATGGGCTGCTACGTGGGCCGGACCTACGCCGACTCGGTGGAGGTGGACGGCCACGTCTACTTCACCGCCGCCGGGCTGGTGCCCGCTGGCACCTTCGTCAATGTCCGCATGACGGGCACCGAGGACGGAGACCTGACGGGGGAAGTGGAGGAATGAGGATTTCCAAGGAGGAAATGAGATGAATTTAGCCAACAAGCTGACCCTTTTGCGGGTCATTATGATCCCCGCCTTTCTGGCGGTGCTGTACCTGGGCTTTCCGGGCAGCACCTATGTGGCTTTGGGCATCTTCGTGATAGCAAGCCTCACCGATCTCGCCGATGGCTACATCGCCCGGAGCCGGAACCTGGTCACCGATTTCGGCAAGTTCATGGATCCTCTGGCGGATAAGGTGCTGGTGGTGACCGCCATGCTGTGGTTCGTGGAGTGCGGCCAGATGCCTGCCTGGGCAGTGGCTATTGTCATCTTCCGGGAATTTGCCGTCTCCGGCCTACGGCTGGTGGCGGTGGAGGGCGGCCGGGTCATTGCCGCCGGCTGGTCGGGGAAGGTGAAGACCGCCTCCACTATGATCTGCCTCATCCTCATGTTCCTGCCTATCCCCGCCCTTGTCAATACCCTCTGCGTCTGGGTCATCGTGGTGACCACCCTCTATTCCGGGGTGGAGTACTTCGTCCAGAACCGGGACGTGATGGATTGGAGCAACATTTAAGAGTACTTGACACTAAAATTTTGCCGTGGTAATATAATAGACAAGAAAACCAAGCGCTGTGAACGGAAAAGTAGTTGCCAGGACCCACCGACAGAAAGGACCCGCCATCGGCTGAGAGCGGGGCCAGGGAAGGGCTGGGAGCGAAGTGCATCCGGGAGCGTTGGGGGCAATGCCCCACGGTTCGGCCCCGTTACCGGCCTTCGAGTGAAAACGAGAGTGGAACCGCGTAGTATACGCCTCTCATGCCAAAGGGCATGAGGGGCGTTTTTCAATGAAAGGAGAAGGTAAAAATGGATACCATGCAGCTTTACAATTCCCTGACTCGTGAGAAGGAGCCCTTCAAGACCCACGAGCCCGGCAAGGTGAGCATGTACACCTGTGGCCCCACGGTGTACCACTTTGCCCACATCGGCAACCTGCGGTCCTACATCATGGAGGACGTGCTGGAGAAGGCTCTCCGGTGGGAGGGCTACGACGTGAAGCGGGTCATGAACATCACCGACGTGGGCCACCTTTCCTCCGATGCCGACACCGGCGAGGACAAGATGGTGAAGGGGGCCAAGCGGGAAAACAAGACGGTGATGGACATTGCAAAATTTTACACCGATGCCTTTTTTGCCGACTGCGAGAAGCTGAACATCAAGTACCCCGACGTGGTCCAGCCCGCCACCGGCATGATCGAGGAGTATATCAAGACCATCACAAAGCTGATGGACACGGGCTACGCCTACTTTGCCGGTGGCAACGTCTATTTTGATACCTCCAAACTGAAAAAGTACTACGTTTTCAATGACCACGACGCGGAGGACCTGCAGAGCGGCGTCCGGGAGGGGGTGGAGGAGGACCCCAACAAGAAAAACAAGAACGACTTTGTCCTCTGGTTCACCAAGAGTAAGTTTGAGGACCAGGCTTTGAAATGGGATTCCCCTTGGGGGGTAGGCTACCCCGGCTGGCACATCGAGTGCTCCTGCATCTCCATGAAGTACCTGGGGGAGTATCTGGACATCCACTGCGGCGGCATTGACAACGCCTTCCCCCACCACACCAACGAGATCGCCCAGTCCGAGGCCTACCTGGGCCATCCCTGGTGCTCCCACTGGTTCCACATTCGCCACCTGAACACCAATTCGGGCAAGATGAGCAAGTCCAAAGGGGAGTTCCTCACGGTGTCTCTCCTGGAGGAGAAGGGGTATGAACCTCTGGTCTACCGGCTCTTCTGCCTTCAGTCCCATTACCGGAGGGCCCTGGTCTTCTCCTGGGAGAACCTGGACAACGCCAAGGCCGCCTATGATAAGCTCATTGCCCGGGTGGGGGCCATCACCGACGAGGGGGAGAAGGACGAGACGGCCATGAAGCCCTACCGGGAGCAGTTCCAGACGGCCCTGGACAACGACCTCAACACTTCTCTGGCGGTGACAGCCCTCTACGATGTGCTGAAATCCGATCTGAACGGGGCCAGCAAGCGGGCCCTCATTGCCAGCTTTGACGAGGTGCTGGGGCTGGAGCTCATCCCCCAGGCCATGGCCCGGAAGGAGAAGGAATCCGCCGCCCCCGCCGGGGAGGATACCGCCGGGATCGAAGCTCTCATCAAAGCGCGGGCGGAGGCCAAGGCGGCAAAGAACTGGGCGGAGGCCGACCGGATCCGGGATGAGCTGAAAGCCCAGGGCATCGAGCTTATCGACACCAAGGAGGGCACCACCTGGAAGAGAGCGTAAGGGCGCGAGAAGCCACATGGTATATCATGTGGCTTCCTTTTTGCGGCAAAATATTGCGATTTTCTTATCTTTTTACACTCTTCATTGACAAGCCCTTTTTAGACTGCTACAATAAAAAACCGTGAAAAGAGAAAAACGGAGGCGGGAAAATGGAGAAAAGTCAGGCGGAACAATCGAATCAGGACTGGTTCCGCTGGGACAACCCCTGGATACGCCGGGGGTTGGCGGCGGCGGCTCCGCTGCTGGGGCTTTTTCTCTGCCAGATGGTGACCGTCCAATCTGTGCCCCGGGCGATGGATTGGATGGGAGAGCATCCGGAGGCGGCCCTTCTGACCTATGGAGTGCTGCTGCTGGTCCAGATGACCTTGGAACGGCTTTCCGAGAATTTGTTGGTGGGGGTGCTGATTTCTCAGCTGCCCTGCCTGATTTTATCTATCGTGAGCTATATGAAGCAGGTAGTAAATGGGGTCCCGCTGCTTATCAGTGACCTTTCCATGATCGGTCAGGCGAGCGAGATCACCGGGTTCCTTCGACCGGGCATGAGTCTGGGAAGCGGTACCTGGGGCGCGCTCTTGATCTTAGCTCTTCTTTTGGCGGCAGCTTTTTTCTGCGCGCGGCCCATCAAGCGGGCACCTAAGTGGCGCCGGTTTTTGGAGGGAATTGTTTCGGTATCCCTTCTAATGGGACTGATGGCTTTGCCGGCCACCTCTGCTATGCTGATCGTGGGAGAGGAAGGGGAGAGCCAGGCAATGCGGAACGACAGGCTCGGTGTGCTGGCGGGCCTTTACAGCGCCGCGCTGGAAAGCGTGATGCAGGAGCCGGACATTTACAGTGAAAACAACGTGAACCGCATTTTGCTCCAAACCCGGGCGGCTGCGCCCCGGGTCATCGAGCCGGAGTTCAAGCCCAATGTGATACTTGTGGTGTCAGAAAGCTTTTTCGACCCCACCCGGCTTCCCAACGTGGAGTTTTCCACGGACCCGGTGCCCAACTATCACGCACTGGTGGAGGAGTTTCCGGGGGGCGAATTTCTCTCCAACACGTACGCCGGCGGCACCGGTAATGTGGAGATGGAGATTTTGACCGGGATACCCTCTGTTTTTCTGGGCGCGGGGGAATCCCTGACCACCATTCGGGATCAAGAGGCCTATACTCGGGTACCCTCCATTGTCAAGGCCTTTGCCGATCAGGGGTACTCCACCCACTTCGTTCACTCTTATACAGACAGCCTGTATAGCCGTTCCACCCATATTCCGCTGTTGGGATTCCAAACCGTCCTGTTCCAGAAAAATTTTACGGTAAAGCGTGCGCTTGCGGGAGGTTACACTTCGGACGACAGTCTGGTGGACCAGCTTATCGTTCAGTTGGAGGGCAAAGAGGAAGGACCTATTTTCCTTTATGGCCTTACGATGGAGAATCATCAGCCCTATTACGCGGGAAAGTTCAATACAGAATCCCCGGTGACGGTAACTTCAGACCTTCTGGAGGAGGGGGACGAACTGGGGGCGCTGGATGCGCTTATCCACGGCCTGTATGATGCGGACGCCGCCCTGGGGAAACTGGTGGAATATTTGGAGGAGTATGAGGAACCCACTATCCTGATTTTTCTGGGCGACCATCTGCCCAACGTGGCTTTGAATCAGGATGAGGCGGTTTATGACCGCCTGGGCTATTCCAGCAGTACCGATACTAAGACCTGGAGCGCAGAAGAATTGAAGCGGATGCTTTCCACTCAGTTCCTGGTTTGGAATAATTATGGCGCGGAGTTGGATGTACCCGAAGCAATCAGCTGTACCGGCATGGGAAGTAAGATCCTGGGCTGGGCCGGCCTTCCCAAGCCCCTCTATTTCAGTTGGATCGACACGGTGATGGAGGATGTGCTCCTTTATCGGGAACGGCTGTTCATCAACGCCGAAGGTATGCCCTACCATGAGCCTACCAAAGACTGTGAGCTGTTGATGGGCAAGTTCAGGATTCTGGTCTATGATATCCTCTATGGAGAGCAATATGCCACCGAGGCCTTCACCGGTCAGCGGCTTCGGGAAACAACTTTGGAGGTAGTTCCCGAGATGGTGGAGCCGGAGTTGAATTCTCTGCCGGAGGAATAAGGAGCGAACCGGGAAAGAAAAAGAACGCCTTCCGAAGGGAAGGCGTTCTTTTTATCAGGTGTGGTCTTCCACCGGATCGGTCTCCCGAAACAGGAGGGAGATACACCACACGGCACTGAGCCCTACGATGGTATATACCACGCGGCTCATGGCACTGTTGGCCCCGCCGAAGAGAAAGGCGACGATGTCGAAGCCGAAAATACCGATGCTGCCCCAGTTGAGCCCGCCGATGATGGCAAGCAGCAGGGCGATCTTATCCATGATCATGACAGAAGAAACCTCCTCAAAAATGGATTCTCAGCCATAGTATGGACGCCGGTGCGCCTCCTTATTCAAATTTCAAGAATTTTTATTTCGGAGGACTGAAATTTGTTCAGACTGCTCCGGATGAGGGCCACCAGCGGCAGGCTGGCGGCAAAGGTGAAGAGGAACACGCACCAGGGCGGTAGGGAAGCCACCAGAAGGCCATAGGCCCCCTGACCCAGGGGAATGACGCATTGGCAGCACATGGAACTGAGGCTGCTGACTTTGCCCAGCAGGGGGGTGGGGGTGATCTGTTGGACAAAGGCGGCGTGGAGGATGTTGAGAAACGCATTGAAGACCATGCCCGCAAACCAGGCCAGCAGGATCACGGCCCAGGAGATAAGAGGAAAGTCCAGCCGGATCAGGGCCAGGGCGGTGAAGGCCAGGGGGAGGGTGGCGAAGAAGGCATATTTCCAGTTTTGATAAAAGGAAAGACGGCTCCCCAGGATGCCCACCAGGGTGGCGCCCAAAATGCTGCCCGCGGCGGCAGCCGATTCCACCAGAGAGTATAGCTGGCTGGAGAGACCCAGGGTGATCTTCAGGTGGTAAGGGAGGGCCACATTGCAGCAGCCGTTAAAAAGGAAATTGACAGCCGCAAAGACGAACAGCAGGGTAAGGAGGCCCGAGCGGGAGAGGAAGGTGCCTGCTTCCTTCAGATCGGCCACGGCGGTGGTAAGGCCGCCGCCCCTGGACGCCTGGGGCTGGAAGGGGATGCGGAGGAAGCACTCCATCACCGCCGAGGTGAGGAAGCAGCCGCCGCTGACCAGGCAGATGGAGCCGATGCCCCAGAAGCCGTATACTATGCCTCCCAAAATGGGCCCCAGCAGGCCGGAAAGGGCGTTTACCTGGCTGGTGACGCTGTTGGCCCGGGTCAGCTCCTCCGCCGGGACCAGCAGGGGGGTGGAGGAACTCACCGAGGGGTAGTAACAGGCGGAGACAACGGCCAAAGCCATCATCAGAGCTGCCGGAGGGACCGGAGAGCCGTTCCGGCCGAAAAGGCCGAAGTTCCACACGGCCACAGCGGTGAGAAAGTCCAGCACGTACATGATTCTGTGCCGGGGCAGCCGGTCCGCCAGCACGCCTCCCACCGGGGCGAAGAGGATCCGGGGGACGGTAGACACCGCCAGCACGCCGCCGAAGAGGGTGGCGGAGCCGGTGAGATCCAGCACATAGAGGGACAGGGCGAAGCTGAGGATGGAGTGGCCGAACTGGGAGATGACTTGGCCCACCACCATGAGGGAAAAATCCCGGTTGAACAGTTTGCGTTTTGGTTCCATGACAATGACCTCGTTTCTGATTGGGGGTGGCCGTCCCCCTTGAACCGGTCTAATCATAAAACGGATGAGAAGGGCAAAGTGTTGACGAAAAAGCAAAAAAATTTTTTGTTGATGCCGGCAGCAGTGTATATCATAACCGCCGTGGGAAAGGCTTGTATGGAAAAAAGAAGGCCGCCCTTTAAGGGCGGCCTTCCGAAAGAGGCGCTCAGTCCAGTGCGCTGGGGCCGAAGCCATGGGGCAGAAGTTCCGACAGGGTGATGGTGGACAGGACCTTGTCCTTGCCGCCGATGATGATCTTCAGATCGGGGGCGAACTCGTAGAGCATCTGCCGGCAGGAGCCGCAGGGATAGCCGGCGTCATCGCCGCTGGTGACCACGGCGATCTTCACCCAGTCGTCCCGGTGGCCTTCGCTGACGGCCTTGAGGAGGGCGGTGCGCTCGGCGCAGATGGAGGAGCCGTAGGCAGCGTTTTCCACATTGCAGCCGGTAAACACGGTGCCGTCGGCGCAGAGAATAGCGGCCCCCACAGGGTAATTGGAGTAGGGAACATAGGCTCTTTCCTGCATGGAGTAGGCGATCTCGGCAAGCTCGCGGTCGGTCATTTCAGTCATGGGAGTACCTCCTTTTTATTTGGGTTATCTACTGAAATCATACCCCAGATCGGGCCGCACGTCAAGGTCAATAATGTCCTTGGCGTCATAGAATTGCAGATACTTGGACCGGGACCAGCGCAAGGTGGTGCCGTCGGGATGGAGCCGGTCACAGATGACGGCGGAAATGGTAGATTTCACCTGAGAGAAGGAATTGATGCCCACGCTTGCAAAAATGCGGAAGCCTTGGCTCTGGAGCCACTTGAACTGTTCACCGTAGGTTTCCCCCTGGTCGTGGTCCTCATCAGGCCGGGCCCCATGGGGGTAGAAGAGGATGCTGGTGGGTCCCACCAGGCTTCCCACCTCTTCGGCCCAGCGCAAGGTGTCCCGCTGGATCTGGGCCATGGAGCGGGTGGACAGCCGAATGTGGCCCCAAGTGTGGGAGCCGAAGTACCAGCCGGTCTCCTTCAGCCGGGCAATGATGGGCTTTACCGCCTCGATCTCCTTCTGACGGTTGGCGTCAAAGGCAGGACGGGCAGGGTCGTCGGCGGCAATGTCGATGTCGTTCTGAGTCCGATAGCCCAGAATGCCCTGGTAACCGGTAAGGGACAGGCAGCCTTTTACGCCGTTGGGCGAAAAGTCGGGATGTTCCTCGATGAATTTGTCCAAAATAGTGATGGCGTCCAGATCCCGGGTCAGGAAGGTCTCGTTGGTATAGGGGTCGGTACACTCAGCCCAGATGTTGCCGTCATCCCCCAGCACTAGCTTGGAGGTGAAGCCCTGCTCCAGCATATAGGGGTAGTAGTTGGTGTCGTCGTAGGAGATGATGAGGGGCTTTTTTCCCTCGGGGATCATGAGGGTGTTGCGCTGCATCCGCATCTCACCGTTCTCCTGCTGGACCTCGCTCCACACGTCGTTCATGCTCACAAGAACGTAGTCCTTCTCATAAAGGTTCTGGAGGATCTTGTTGTACTCGTCCACCGTTACCATCCAATCATCCAGACCTTCCCGTTCCGACTTGGAAGCATGGCAGTCGTGGAAGGCCCACTGGGGGTAGGCGATGACCGGGTGGAAAAAGATGTGCTCCACCACCTTCTCGGGGCCCCAGGCCACCAGAGGAACCGGCGGGGTGGTGGGTTCCGGCGTGGGAGTAGGCTCGGGGGTGGGAGTAGGCTCTGTGCTTTCAACGGTGGGGGCGGTGTTTTCCACCTGGGGGTCCTTCTTGCCGCAGCCATTCAGGGGGAGGGCAAGCAGCAGGGCCAGAGTGAACGCTGTCATCCTTTTGAGTGGGAATACCATATCTTTCTATCTCCTTTGATTGGTTGGTAAAGATTATTATACCTCTCTTTCGGGGAAAAACAACAACAAAACAATTACAAATGATGAAGGAAATATTACAAAAGAATTCCCGGTTTCTTTTTCCTGTTGCAAATGCCGCGGTTTTCTGGTATAATATTAACGGATCATTATGCCCGTACGCTATAAGGGCTTTTTCAGGAGATGTGCGAATGAATAAGAACATCAAACAAATGAAAGCGGCGAAGGCAAAAGCGGAGGAAGCCGTCCTCAACCGTATTTTGTATTGGTTTGCCGGCGGAGCGGTGCTGGAGTGTATTCTTCTTTTTATAAACCGTTATTTGTACCACTATGTGATCAGTGAGTTTGCGATTACGGAGGCGCTTCACATTGGAGTCCGCTATGTAGCGGTGGGGGCTTTGGCCTGCGCCGCAGCCGCCCTCTTTTGGTGGAATGGAGCGCGGAAAAGTGGGAAGAATACCGGCCTGCCTGGTACTTTGGCCCTTTTCATGGCCGGGTTGTCCATGGGCTGCTTTGCCACATGGTTTGTGGGGAAGAACGGGCTGAAGTTTGCCTATGTGGCAGTGCCGGTGGTTTTTGTTCTGGCGTTGATTTTCTATCTCTATCAGAAAGAGTTTTTTGTGATCACCCTTCAAAGTGCCTTCAGCCTGCTGGGGGTGTGGATCTGCGGCGAGGGATTGAACAGTACCCGTTCTGTACTGTGCTATGTGTATGTGGCGGTGGCTGCTGTGGCGGTCCTTATAGGCGCGCTCCTGTGCCGGAAAGCCCAGAGCGGCGAGGGTGAGATGGAGTGGAACGGCAAGAAGCTCCGCCTTTTCCCCAAGGATGCCAACTACGCCATCCTCTACGCCGGCGCGCTGGTGGCCCTGGCGGTTTTGGCAGCGGCTGCGCTGGGCGTGGTTCAGATGGTTCTTTACGGTGTGGCTGTGGCCTGGATCCTCATTATGGCGGTCTATTATACCGTAAAGCTGATGTGAGAAAAGCGGGACTGCTCCGGGAAACCGGGGCAGTCTTTTTATGTAAAAGGATGAAGATTTGTTTAACTTTTCCTCGTTTGCATTGACAAATACCGGGCAGGATACCTATAATGGGGTGAAGCCAAACCAAAAGGAGGTATTTCCTATGGACGAGAAAAAGTTTGCCGAAGAGGTCATTGACAAGCTGAAAGAGCTGGTACAGAAGGGCAACGTCACCAAGATCCTGGTGAAGAAGGATGGGGAGACCATCGTCAACTTTCCGGTGAACGTGGGCATCGTGGTGGGCGTAGCCGCCGCGCCCTGGGCCTTGATCCTGGCCGCTATCACCACCCTGGGCATGAACTGCCACATCGAGGTGCTGAAGGACGACGGGGAGATCGTTACCATTATCTGAGCCAAAAAGAAGAAGCGCTCTCCGCCGGGGAGCGCTCTCTTTATGCGTTGAAACGCGGAATAGAGAGAAGCCCGGGCGCATGGCCCGGGCTTTTTGCGCTCCGAATAAAAATGAATAAACAGGCGGAGATGGGCAAAACTATCCGGGAAAAGGAGGCCTTTGCCATGGATATGACCAATACCGACTATGGAAAATACGTCAACGGGAAATCCCAGCCCTCCCCCATCGGGAAGAACTGCCTCTGTGCCTTTCTGGTGGGCGGACTGATCTGTACCCTGGGCCAGTTTCTGCTGAATTTTTACCAGTCCTGGGGCGGACTGGAGAAGGACGACGCTGCGGCGGCGGTATCTGTGAGTCTGATCCTGCTCTCCGCCGTCCTCACCGGACTGGGGATCTTTGACAAGATCGCAAAACATGCCGGGGCGGGAACTCTGGTACCCATCACCGGCTTTGCCAACGCAGTAGTTTCTCCCGCTCTGGAATTCAAGAGCGAGGGGCTTGTGATGGGCGTGGCCGCCAAGATGTTCGTCATCGCCGGGCCGGTGCTGGTGTTCGGCATCAGTACCAGCGTTATTTACGGCCTTATTTTGCTCCTGCTGGGCCTTGCCTAAAGCTGTAAAAAATTTTTCAAAAAGCTCTTGACAGTAAGCGCGCGGTATGGTATCTTATAAATGGAGTTAGCGAAGACTAACCAATGCGGAGCAGGACCCGCGCACAGCCTCACCATTTTGTGGTCACTTGAAACGGAAAGAAGGGAACGCCTTAGGGCGTTCCCTTCTTTCCGTTTTGTTCACTCTTCAGGCTCCTGCCAAGACCGCAGCTGGGTCAGAAGATCCTGGGCGGCGGGGGAGAGGTAGTGGCCCTTCCGGGTGATGAGATAGACGTCCCAGGGGAAATTTTCCTCAAAGGGGATCAGTATGGTGTTTTCAGAGATGCGGACCTTGGGATTGCTTTTCATGAAGGAGACCCCGATGCCCACGCCCTTGTTGTTGTTGACGAGCTGCAAAAAGCGAAGCTCATCGGGAGATTGCAGGGCGTAGGAGAGCATGATACCCTGCCGGGCGGCCTCTGCCTCGATCATATGGTAGGAGTGAAAGTAGGGGCTTTTGGTGACGATCTGCTCTCCGGCCAGATCCCGGACGGAGACGACTTCCCGCCCAGCCAGGGGGTGGCGCTCATTGACGGCAAGGCAGAGGCGGAACCGGCGCAGGAAGGTGCAGTGGAAAAGATCAGGGTTCTGGGGAAGACCCACGGTGAGGCCCAGGTCGGCAACCTCCCGCTGCACCATCTCCTCGGCCAGAAGGTCGGGGATCTCCATGATATCCAAGGTAATCCCCTGGGCGGTAAGCTCATTCTGAAGCTCATCCAGGGGTAGGGCGTTGGGGATGCGGGAGGCGCAGGAGAGACGGATCAGTCCCTTTTCCTGAGCGCTGATCTGGTGGAGCCGTTCGCAGGAGAGATGGAATTCCGACACCAAATGGCGGATTTCGTCCAGGGCCTTTTTTCCAAAGGGGGTAAGGGAAAGTCCGTTCTTCTCCCGGGAGAAAAGGGGAGAGTCAAGCTCCTCCTCCAGCTTGCGGATGGCCTTGCTGAGGGCCTGAGGAGTGAGGAACAGGGCCTCGGCCGCCGGGGTGACGCCGCCGTAATCACAGACGGCAATGAAATATTCCATCTGGTGCAGATCCATGGACATAGGTGCTCCCTCAACTTTCGGTTTCAAATTCGGAACAAAGGGTTGTTTGATTGGAGAAAGATTAACAATTATAATTATAATAGATGCCATGGAAAATGGCAAGGCAAAGGCACAAATAAATAAGGAGGAAGAAATGACATGAGCAAGATTTCCAGAAGAGACTTCCTGAAAGGGAGCGGCGCCGCAGCCCTCACCTTGGCGGTGGCCGGTCTCGCCGGCTGCTCCCCCAAGGAGGGGACGACCCCCGTCGCTACCCCCACTCCGGAAAACACTGCCGCCGTGGGCGGGGCGGAGATCCCTGTTCAAGACAAACTCTATACCGCTTACATCAATCCCCAGCGGGAGGACTACCGGTCCAACACCAAAGAGCTAAAGACCCTCTTTTCCCCGGTGCAGATCGGCGCCATCCAGATCAGCAACCGGATCGTGAAGTCTGCCGCTGGCTCTGCCACCTACCTGGCCGGCCTCACCGATGAGCTGCTCCAGTACTACGTGAATCTGGCCAAGGGCGGGGTGGAGCTCATTTATGTGGAGAACGTGGCCGCCATGGAGCCTCCCGCCGACGGGAGCCCCATCAGCCAGGAGGCGTTGGACTTCGGCAAGAAGATGGTGGAAGAGTGCGGCAAGTACGGCGCCAGCCTGGGCTATCAGCTCATGGGCTTCGGCATGGGCGAGAACGAGATGACCGTGGAGCAGATCCATGAAAAGCAGGAACAGTGGGTTCGGACGGCCAAGGCCCTGAAGGAGATGGGCTTCAAGGCCGTGGAGCTGAACTCCGCCGGCTTCAACATGCCCGCCCACTTCATCTCCCGCTTCCACAACAAGCGCACCGACGAGTACGGTGTGGGCAGCATTGAGAACCGGGCCCGGTTTGTCACTGAGTGGATCCGTCGGGTGAAGGAGGAGTGCGGCGATGACTTCAACGTCCAGATCCTCATGGACGCCATTGAGGACAACGACAACATTGCCAACAACCCCACCATCATGACTCTGGACAAGGAGGTCACTGTGCCCCACACCCAGGTGAATACGGTGGAGGACGGCATCGCCCTGGCCAAGTGCTTCGAGGAGGCGGGCGCCGACTCCATGCACCTGCGCATCGGGCCTCTGGGCCATCACGTGGCCCAGTTTGCCGGCGACCTTTACTTCATCCTCAACGGCATCGAGGGAGCCAACGGCTTCGGTATGCAGTATGACTTTGACCGCCACTGGCAGGGCCAGATCATCGGCGACACCCAGGGCGCCGGTATGCTGCTGAACGTGGCTGCCCAGTATAAGGCTGCCCTCTCCATCCCCTGCGGCGCCGTCACCTACATGGACCCCGCCCATGCCCCCGACCTCTTTGAGCAGGCTCTGGAGGACGGCAAGGTGGACTTCCTTCTGATGACCCGGCCCCTCACCGTGGACATGGACTATGTGAACAAGCTGAAGGAAGGCCGCATCGACGAGATCGCCCCCTGTACCCGCTGCCTCCACTGCCACATTGGCTCCAACGAGATGAATGCCATGGGGGCCTACTGCCGGGTCAACGCCCTGACTCAGCGGGTCATGCGGGAGGGCGGTCCCGCCACCTATGAGCTGACCCCCGCTGAGACCGTGAAGAAGGTCATGGTCATCGGCGGCGGTCCCGCCGGCATGGAGGCTGCCCGCATCGCCGCTCTCCGGGGTCACGATGTAACTCTCTATGAGAAGAAGGGCGCTTTGGGCGGTCTGCTGGACTTTGCCCATATTGTGAAGGGCCCCCATGAGAACCTGATGGACCTGAAGAAGTACCTGATCCGTCAGTTGGAGCTGGCGGGCGTTACCGTCAAGACCGGCACCGAAGTCACCGCCGACCTCATCAAGAGCGAGGCCCCCGACGCGGTGATCCTGGCCGTGGGCGGTCTCCGGGATACCCTGGAGGTGGCCGGGGACGGCAAGACCCCCGTCATCGAGATGGACGACTTCATGTTCACCGACATGGGCGAGAAGGTCATTGTCTACGGCTCCAATGCCCAGTCTTTCGACGCGGCCCTGTGGCTCACCGTCCACAAGAAGCATGTCACCATTGTCTCTCCTGACGCTGCCATTGATTTTGACAAGCAGCAGTCCCAGCACGCCATGCGGATGATGACCACCGCCCTCTATTCCCTGGGCGTCAACTCCTGGCCCCAGGCCTCCATCAAGGAGGTCAAGAACGGTAAGGCCACCATCCTCACTGAGACCGGGGTGGAGACCGTCATCGACTGTGACGCTATCATTAACGCCGCCGATATGCTGCCCAACAAGGGCCTGCTGGACGGCATCGGCGTCAGCGAGACCTACGCCATCGGCGACTGTGCCGAGCCTTTCAACATCGCACTGGCCATCCGGGGCGGCAACGACGCCGGCCGGGCAGTGTAAGAAACAGACATAAAAAAGCGACGCAAAACGGCGGAAGCTCGAGGGCTTCCGTCGTTTTTTGTCGAAAAAGCTCTTGTGTGGCGGGGAGAGAAAAGGTATAATTTCCTTATCGAAAGAAATTTCCCCTGGGGGGAAAAGGAGAACGGGGCATGAGAGGATACAGAGGCGGCGGATATATGGGCACCCCTTATCGGGGCGGCCGGGGCGGGGGAAAGGCTGTGGTCATCGGTATCCCGCTGTTTTTGGCACTGTTGGTACTGGGACTGTGGTTCGGCCGGGGTTTCCTTTCCCCATCGGAGGCAGTGGAGGCGACACCTACCCCCATTCCGGTGGTGACACCCACCCCGGAGCCTATCCCTACCTCGGAGCCGATGCGGGAGAAGCCTGAGGCGGTAAAGGGCATCTATGTCTCCGGCCCGGTGGCGGGAGACCCATTTATGGATACCATCATCGACCTGGTGGACCGGACGGAGCTCAACACGGTGGTCATCGACATCAAGAATGACGAGGGCCAGTTGACTTATCGTTCCGATGAGGGGACCACGCCCCGGGAGATCGGCGCCTGCGTGCGGTACATCAGCGATCTGCCCGCCCTGGTGAAAAAACTCAAAGAGCACGGTATCTACACCATCGCCCGGATCGTGGCCTTCAAGGACCCCATTCTGGCCGGGGCCAAGCCTGAACTGATGCTGAAGCGTCAAGACGGCACCGGCGTGTCCGAAAGCGGGGACCTATACTGGGTCAACCCCTTTGAACAGGGCGTTCGGGACTATCTTACCGAGATCGCCTTGGCGGCTGCCGACGTTGGTTTTGACGAGGTCCAGATGGACTATGTGCGTTTCCCGTCAGGGAAGGGGACGGGAGACCTGGATCTGGGGCCTGCCGCCGAGGGAAAGGAGCGCACCGACGGCATCACTGAGTTCCTGGAGGAGCTGAACAAGGCCTTGAAGGAGAAGGGGGTCTGGCTGTCCGCCGACGTGTTCGGCGTGGTCATCACCAACCGCTCCGACGGGGAGTATCTGGGGCAGGATTACGCCCGGATGGGGGAGACGGTGGACTTCATCTGCCCCATGATCTACCCCTCCCACTATGTAAACGGGGCCTTCAATCTGGATGTGCCGGATGCCCACCCATACGAGACCGTGCTTGCCGCCCTCGCCGCCTCCCAGGAGAAGCTATCTACGGTGGCGGAGGAGGAGCGGGCCGGGGTGCGGCCCTGGCTCCAGGCCTTTACCGCCACCTGGGTCAAAGGGCATATCCCCTACGGGGGCGACGAGATCCGGGCCCAGATCCAGGCGACCTACGACGCGGGTTACACCGAATGGATCCTCTGGAATGCCCAGAACAAGTACAATGAGGACGGCTTACTGCCGGCGGAGTGAGCGCTTCAGGAGAGACAATGATAAAAAGGGGCTATTGCCAATGAATGATCGTATCATAACAGATATATCAAACTACATATTTGTTTCTGATATGCCCGAAAAGGTCGACGCTATCTTTTTGCCCGGCGGCTCGCACCCTGAACAGCCTGAGTACGCCGCAGAGCTGTACCGCAAGGGATATACGAAATGGTTGATTCCGTCAGGCAGTATCAGCGTGAAGCGTGATAAATGGCCGGGTGTTCGCGCAAAGGCAGACATATACAACGGCGATTATCGATCCGACTGTGAGTTCTTTACGGATGTGTTAATGAAAAACGGTGTACCTGCTGATGCTATCATCGAAGAAAACAAGTCAGGGCATACCCGTGACAACGCTTTTCTCTCCCGAAAGATCGCGGACGAAAAAGGGATCAAGATCAAAACCGCTTTGATCGTCTGCAAAGCATTTCATGCCCGGCGCTGCCTGATGCTGTACCAAATGGCTTTTCCCAATGTTGCGATAAAGGTCTGTCCGGTTCATTGTTATAACATTACAAAGGATAATTGGTACAAGAGTGAACAGGGTATTGACCGTGTGCTTGGCGAGCTGACTCGATGCGGCAGCCAATTTATCGGGGATATCAAGGAGTATCTGCTCCAGTAAAACAAATTCCGGCTTGACGTTCCTCAAAAGTGCCATAGTGGACCGCACAGAACAAAAGAGCAAGGCAGACCATTGTGGTCTGCCTTGCTCTTTATTTTCAGGTTTTATGCCAATTACCCGTCGGTCCGGTAGCGCTTCTGCTCCACGTAGGTGCAGTGGAGGAGCTCGTGGGCCTTGTGGCCGCCGGGCTCGCCCAGGAATTCGCCGTAGACCTTCTTCACCACGGGGTTTTCGTGGCTCTTCCGGTAGGTCATACCCGCATCCTGGTCATAGAGGGCCTTGGCCCGCATAGAGCGCAGGTCCACAAAGGACTGGACGTCGGCGGGGTGGAGGGGCTGGCCGCCGCCGTTGATGCAGCCGCCGGGGCAGGCCATGAACTCGATGAAGTCATAGTGGAGGTCGCCGGCCTGGATGCCGTCCAGCACCGCCTTCACGTTGGTAAGGCCGGAGGCTGCGCAGACCCGGACGGTGCGGCCATTGATGTCATAGCTGGCCTCCTTCACGCCCTTCATGCCGCGGACCTCGGTGAAGTCCAGCTTCTGAAGCTCCTTGCCGGTGAGCTTCTCCACCACGGTGCGCAGCGCCGCTTCCATGACGCCGCCGGAGGCGCCGAAGATGGTGGCCGCGCCGGTGGACACGCCCAGCATGGGGTCAAACTCCCCGTCGGGCAGGTGGTCGAACATCATGCCCGCCTGGGTAATAAGCCGGCCCAGCTCCCGGGTGGTGATGGAGATGTCCACGGGCATACAGCCGTTCGCCATCCGCTGCTCCTCACGCTGGACCTCGTACTTCTTAGCGGTACAGGGCATGACGGACACCACCACGATGTCCTTGGGATCGATGCCCGCCTGCTCGGCGTAATAGCTCTTCACCAGGGCGCCGAACATCTGCTGGGGGGACTTGCAGGAGGAGAGGTTGGGCAGGAACTGGGGGGCGTGCTGCTCGCAGTACCGGATCCAGCCGGGGGAGCAGGAGGTGATGAGGGGCAGGGGACCGTTGCCCTGGAGGCGGCTGATGAACTCGGTGCCCTCCTCCATGATGGTGAAGTCGGCGGCGGTGTCCACGTCAAAGACCTTGTCGAAGCCCAGCCGCCGGAGGGCGGTGACCATCTTGCCCTCCACATTGGTGCCCACGGGCATACCGAAGTACTCGCCCAGAGTGGCCCGGACCGAGGGGGCGGGGCCTACCACCACATGCTTGTTGGGGTCGTGGAGGGCCTGGAGGACGGCGTAGGTATCGTCTTTCTCGGCCAGAGCGCCGGTGGGGCAGGCCACGATACACTGGCCGCAGGATACGCAGTCCACCTCCACCAGGTCCCGGTCGAAGGCGCAGCCGATGTGGGTGGCAAAGCCCCGGTCATTGCAGCCGATGACGCCGGCCTGCTGGACCTTGTGGCACATGGCGGTGCAGCGGCGGCAGAGGATACACTTGGAGTTGTCCCGCACCAGGTGCAGAGCGGTGGTTTCAAGCTGGGGCGGGAGCTGGTCGTTGGCATAGCGCACCGCGTCGATGCCCATGTCGGAGGCAAGCTGCCGCAGCTCGCAGTGGGAGTTGCGGGCGCAGGTCAGGCAGTCCATCCGGTGGTTGGACAAGATCAGTTCCAGGGTGAGCTGGCGGGAGTGGCGGACCTTGGGGGTGTTGGTTTTGACCACCATACCCTCGGCCACGGGATAGACACAGGAGGCCATCAGGCTTCGGGCGCCCTCCACCTCCACCACGCAGATCCGGCAGGCGCCGATCTCGTTGATATCCTTGAGGAAACAGAGGGTGGGGATCTTGATGCCGGCGCTGCGGGCGGCCTCCAGGACGGTGGTGCCCTCCGGCACGGTGACCGGGATATTGTCAATGGTGAGATTGATCATTTTCTGTTCCATTTTCTTTGGCCCCCTTACGCTTTATGGATGGCGTCAAAGTGGCAGTTGCTCATGCACACGCCGCACTTGATGCACTTGTTGGGATCAATGGTGTGGGGCGCCTTGAGGGCGCCCGTGATGGCGTTCACCGGGCAGTTCTTGGCACACAGGGTACAGCCCTTGCACTTGGCGGGGTCGATCTCGTACCGCATGAGGTTCTTGCACACCCCGGCGGGGCAGCGCTTGTCTACCACGTGGGCGATGTATTCCTCCCGGAAATACTTGAGGGTGGACAGCACCGGGTTGGGGGCCGACTGGCCCAGGGCGCAGAGGGCGGACTCCTTCAGGTGGTAGCACAGCTCTTCGATGGTGTCCAGGTCCTCCAGGGTGCCGTTGCCGTCGGTGATCTTGCAGAGGAGGTCGTAGAGCCGCTTGGTACCGATCCGGCAGGGGGCGCACTTGCCGCAGGACTCGTCCACGCAGAACTCCAGGAAGAACTTGGCGATGTCCACCATGCAGTTGTCCTCGTCCATGACGATGAG
>JAAWPV010000017.1 GCA_022800215.1 Oscillospiraceae bacterium
GAGACCACCTCCACCAGACGTTCCCGGAGCTGGGCACAGAGGGCCTCAGCCTCGCTGTCGGTCATAAGATGCAAATTGTTGGGAATATTCAGCAAAGCGGCCGCCCCCTTTCACAGTTTGATGATATACTCAGCCCAGCAGGTAGGAGCCGCCCCAGCCGATGGCGACCCCCAGAACGCCCCCCATGAAGACCTGGAGGGGGGTGTGGCCTACCAGCTCCTTCAGGGCCTTGTCAAAAATCTCCTCGGGCTTCATCTGGGGCCAGTTTTCCATGATATAGTTGAGGACCCGGGCCTGCTTGCCTGTCTCCTGCCGGACGTTGAAAGCATCGTACATCACCACCACCGCCATGACAGCCGCCAGGGCGAAATAGGTGGAGCCAAAGCCATGAAAATAGGCCACCGACGAAGCGCAGGCGCAGACCGTGGCCGAATGGGAACTGGGCATCCCTCCCCCAGTGAGGAGGTAATGCCAGTCCCGGTTGCCGCTGGTGGCCAGATTCACAAAAAACTTGGAGACCTGGGCAACAGCCCAGGCCAGGATGGACAGGCTCAGGATCAGATTGCCGCCGAATATTGCCAGCACATACTTTACCATACGCTCATTTCTCCCGCTTTCCCAATTCATCCGCCAGCCACACCAGAAAGGAGGTGTTGCCCCGCCATTTACCCAGTTGTAAGGAGTCCTTGGCCTTCTGGGTGTATTCCTCCACCCGCTTCTCACATTCCTCCACGCCCAACAGTTTTACATAGGTGGACTTACCGTTGGCCTCGTCGGAGCCGATGGGCTTGCCCAGTGCCTCAGCGGTGGAGGTCACGTCCAAAATGTCGTCCCGGATCTGGAAGGCGTGGCCCAGGTAAGTGGCGTAGGCCTCGGCAGCATCCAGACAGCTGTCATCCACCTTCCGATGGCCTGAGGAGGCAATGACTCCCATAATGCAGGCCGCCCGGAGCAGGGCTCCCGTCTTGGCGTTGTTGATGGCGGTGAGCTCCTCTAAGGTATGGTCCTTGCCGTCCCCCACGGTGTCCCGGTACTGCCCGCCGCACATCCCCGTGTGCCCGGCGGCGGTAGCCAGAATACCGGCGGCGAGATAAGGGGCAAACTTGCCCTCCTTCCGCCAAGGGCCTTTGGCGAAAAGGACGGTTTGGAAGGCTGCTGCCTGCAAGGCATCCCCCGCCAAGGTCGCCACACACTCCCCGTAGACCTTGTGGCTCGTAGGCTTGCCCCTGCGAAGGTCATCGTTGTCCATGCAGGGAAGGTCATCGTGGATGAGGGAGTATGTATGAAGCATCTCCACCCCGCAGCCAAAGTCCAGAGCTTCCTCCGGCTTGCCGCCAGCGGCCTCGCAGAATTTCATGCACAGAATGGGCCGCAGGCGCTTACCCCCCGCCAGAAGGCTGTAGCGCATGGCCTCCTCCAGCCCCTCCCCGGAAAAAAACTGGCCCAGACGGTCTTCCGCCATTTGTCGGGCCGCCTCCAACTGCTGTTGAAACGTTTCCGCCATGGACCTCACTCCTCTCCGAAAGGCTCTTCCACCAGCTCGCCGCCGGCGCCGGGGAAGAGCTTGCGTACCTTCTGTTCGGCCTTGTCAAGAGCCTGGGAGCACTGCTTCATGAGGGCAGTACCCTCCTCAAAAAGGCTGAGGGACTCCTCCAGGGGGGCATCCCCCTTCTCCAGCTGAGTCACGATGACCTCCAGCCGGGCCATAGCCTCCTCAAAGGTGGGTTTTTTCGCGGGCATGGAACCAACTCCTTCTATCAATAGGTGAAACATCCCCGGATGTGGTACGTTTCCGTACATCCAAGGAAAAACTTTTTTATTACATTTTTGTTACAGCGTCCCACAGCTCGGACGGCCAAAGCCTCAATCTACTGTGCAGTCAAGATTTCCGTCGGTGAGGGTCAGCTTCAGGGACTCCCCCGCCTTCGCGTCCTTCACCGACTTAAGGATGCCCCGGGGGCCCTTGGCAATGGTGTAGCCCCGGCCCAGCACCTTCAAAGGACTGAGGGCGTCCAGAGTGGCGGCCAGGCGGGTGAACTCCTCCCGGCGGCTCCCCAAGGCCAGGGTAAGGCCGTGGGAAAGCCTGTCCTGCTGCCGGTCCAGCACCATCCGGCGGTCAGCAACCCAGCTCATGGGGTCCCGGAGCATCCGGCACCGGGCGGCCCGGTCCAGCCGGGCGCGGGCGTCGCTGAGCTGGCGGTCGGCAGCCTTACAGAGACGGCGGGTCAGATGGGAAAGGCTCTCGTAGAGGTCGTTCTGGTCAGGTACCGCCAGCTCCGCCCCGTTGGAAGGAGTAGCGGCCCGGGCATCGGCCACATAGTCGGCGATGGTCACGTCCGGCTCGTGGCCCACGGCGGAGATGACGGGGATCGTCGAAGCGTAGATGGCCCGGGCCACCCCCTCGTCATTGAAGCACCAGAGGTCTTCCATGGACCCGCCCCCCCGGCCAGTGATGATGAGGTCGGCGCACCGCTGCTGGTTGACCCAGGCGATGGCCCCGGCGATCTCGGGAGGCGCTTCCGCCCCCTGGACCCGGCAGGGCACCACATAGACCTCTGCCATGGGCCAGCGGGCCCCCAAAATACGGATCATATCCCGCACCGCCGCCCCCGCCGGGGAGGTCACCAGGGCGATGCGTTTGGGAAACCGCGGGATGGGCCTTTTACGCGCTTCCTCAAAAAGGCCTTCGGCCTCCAGCTTGGCTTTCATCTGCTCAAAGGCGGCGTGAAGGTCCCCCACCCCGTCGGGGGTGAGGCTGGAGACATAGAGCTGGTATTGGCCGTCCCGTGGGAACACCGCCACCCGGCCGAAGGCCAGCACCTTCATGCCATTTTCCGGCCGAAAGCGAAGAGTCTGGGCTTCCCGGCGGAACATGACGCACCGGAGAGAGCCCTCCTGGTCCTTCATGGAAAAGTAGTGGTGGCCTGAGGGATAGGCCTTATAGTTAGAGAGCTCTCCACGGATAAAAAGGCCGCTGAGAGCCGGATCGGCGTCCAGAAGGTCCCGGATATGACCGTTGACCTGGGAGACCGAATAGACAGGGTATTTCACGCAAAGGGTCCCCTCTCCATGATTTTACTGCTGCTCGGGCGTATTGCCGTCCTCCGCCCAGACCTTTTTGGCCAGATCCCTGGCAAGCTCGGTGGCCGCCTCCTTGACGGCGCTCTTCACCGCCGCCCGGACTACCAGATAGAGCCCCGCGAAGAAAAGCAGAACCACCACAAGGGCGATGAGCCAGTTGAGAATCAATCCATCCATGATATTTTCTCCTTTACTTTGATTCTTTCGCCAGGCGGTGGGCCAAAATGGCAACCCCCATGGCGTTGTCGGTGGAATATTGGGGCTGGGCAAAGAAGGCGTTCAGGGGCGACAACGCCTCCCGCAGACGGCTGTTGGAGGCCACGCCCCCGGAGCAGAGCACCGGAAGGCCGGGATGCTCATTTTGCGCCGCCACAGTGGTCCGCCGGACCACATGGGCTACGGTATCCAGGGCGAAGGCCGCCACCCTCTCGGCGTTCTCCCCCTTCTCCAGCAGGTCCTTCACCTGGTTCTCCACCCCGGAGAGGGAAAATTCCAGGCCCCGGAGCTTCACCGGGAAGGGCTTGGAGTGATCGGTGCAGGTCTGGGCCAGCTCGTCCAGTGCCTTGCCCGCCGGGAAAGCGAGGCCCAGGAGGACCCCGGTGCGGTCAATGAGCTGGCCTGCCGAGATGTCGGTGGTGCCGCCGATACGCTCCGCCTTCAGGTTGACCCCGTCGGGTTCCACCAAAAGAAGCTCGGTGGTGCCCCCGGAGAGATGCCAGGCCAAGAAGGGCCTGTCCAGAAGCTCCATGCAGCCCGCCGACCAGGCGGCAGCCGCCAGGTGGCCCTGCTGGTGGGAAACTGCAAAGAAGGGCACATTCAGGGTATGGGCCAGGCTGCGGCCCAGGCTCTCCCCCGCCAGGAAACAGGGCATGTAGGAGCCTTCCACCGCCCGAGGGCGGGTGGAGGCCGCCACGGCGGCCACACCTTCCAGAAGTCCCCCCTCCTTCAGCTCAGCCACCCGGTCCGGAAGGGCCTTCACGTGCTGGAAGAGAGCCTCCGACTGGCGAAGGCCCAGGGTGCCGGCCTTGACCTCCAACAGCTTACCCGCGTTGCGGCCCCCTGCGCCGTCAAAGACAGCGGCGGAGGTGGTGTAGTTGCTGGTGTCCAGGCCCAGGGCCCTCATCCCTCTTCCCCTTCCGGCAGGTCGAAGGCATCGGCGGCGGGGGCAGCCACAGGCTCGGGCAGGGGCTCAGAGCGGACGAAGGAGCCCAGGATCCCGTTGACGAAAGCAGCCAGCTCCTGCTCCTCATAGTGCTTGGTCATCTCTACCGCCTCGTTGATGGCGGAGGCGTTGGGCACATCCTGCATATAGAGGATCTCATACATACAGACCCGCAAAATGGCGAGGACGATCCGGGGCAGACGGCTGATATTCCAGCCGATGGAATATTTGCTGACATACTGATCCAGCTCCACCCGGTAGTCGTACACGCCCCGGACCAGGGCCTCTATGTAGGCCCGCTGGGCCACATTGGGGAACTCGGCGTAGAGGGGCTCCTCCTGACCGATCAGTTCGAACACCGGGCGTTTCAGGGCCTCCGAAAGCAGTTCATCCGCCGAGATATCGGAAAAACTCAGCTCAAAGACCAGATGGACCGCCAGTTCTCTCGCGTTGCTTCTTGTCATGGGGTCTCCTCCCTCAGGGCATTCCCGCCCAATTTACGGTATCCATAGTATACACTCTTTTATGCAAATTGAAAAGCCTAAAATGGAGGAATATACTAAAATTTAAGAAAGCCCGCCGTCCACAAGTTGCGGACGGCGGGCTTGGAGTCAGATACTCATATCCTGCTCAAATCAGTGCAGAGGCATTTCCGGTACAAAAAGGCCGCCCCGCCCCAGGCCAGCAAGCAGAAAAGTCCTTTGGTGAGGCTCCCCCAGCCTACCGGGGCAAGGATGCCGGCCACCAGCCCCAGAAGGGGCAGAAGGGTTCCCCCCAGCCCTCCCAGCACAGAGGCGGCGCTCTGCTTAACGATGCGGACCTCGCTGTCCCACTCCAGCACCGGAAAACGGAGATTCACCGCCAGGGCGAAGACAGAGGAAAAAAGGACAGCAGAGGCGGGCACCAGCAGAAGCCAGAGAAGCTCCCCGGCGGAAGGTTTCAGAGTCAGAAACAGAAGGATCTGGGCAGTCAGGTAAAAGGGCAGGTCCAGGGTCAGGGTCATCAGCACCTTGGCAGTGAGGACATCCCTTCCGGAAAGGGGCAGGCTTTTGGCGATCCACCACTGCTTGCCCTCCATGGAAACGGACACGGCGGTGGGCGGCATCATGGCGAAGGGGAGCGCCAACGCAAAAGGCAGAAGGCTCCGGACATTCAAAGGAAGGCCAAAAAGGGCCTCCATCCGCTCCATCCCGGTCAGGAAAATGCCGCTGGCCAACAGCAGGCCCATGAGGGGACCGATGACGGTGTTGGTCACATAAACGCTGGAGGCGAAATACCGCCGGAACTCCCGGCCTACCAAAGCGCGGAGGCGGCTTTGGGACTTCAGGGCGGAAAGGCGGTAGTCGTGGCGGGCCGAGGTAGTACTTAGCCGCAGGCAGACTGCTCGGAACCGGGCGGCGGTCAAAGCGGCCACCGCTCCAAAGGCGGCCAAGGAGAGGCTCACGCCAATCAGGCAAGGCAGCACCTCCCCGCTCCCCAGCCACAGGGCAGGCGGGTATAGCTTCCCCAAAAGCGCAGTAACAACGGCGGACAACTCCCGCAGGAAGGCGGGGTCCAGCGCCTCCTCCCCCGCTCCAGAAAGCCAGGAGACTCCCAGGAAAATGCCCAGGACCAGCAGAAGAGTCAGGGCTGTGGTCGCCAGGCTCTTATGCCTCATACGGGAGGAGAAGGCGGCCACCACCGCCCCCAGCAAGGCGGCGGCTGCCAAGGGCAGAAGAGGGACGGCCAGAATGGCCAGCAGGCCCAGCAGGTAATAAGTCGGGTCAGGCCTTTCCGCCCAGCCGTATACCGCAAGGCCCGGCAGGACGGCGACCAGGGCGATGGGCAGGTCCTCCACGTACATCCGGAGGAAGCGGCTCATAACGATCCGGCCTTGCCTGAGGGGCAGGGCACAGAGGATGTCATAGCCGTGCAGAGAAAAGAGGACGCTCCCCGCCTTCAGGATACCGAAGAAAAAGAGAATGAGGGAGCTGACGGCGACGAGGTACGGCAGCGCCGCCTCCCCCGCCCCCAGCAGCACCAGTCCGTAAGAAAGCAGTCCGGCATAAAAGGCCATGACCGCCACCAGCAAAAGATAGAGGGGCAGCAGGGCCAGCGCCCGCCGTTTGGCCTTTTTATCCCTGGTGTGGAGAAATCTATTCAGGCCATAGAAATTACAAAGCTCCAGACGAAACAGAGGGTCAATGTGCCTCATGGTCCACCACCTCCAGGAAAATGCTCTCCAGAGAGGAACCGGGCTTTACAACCTCATCCATGGCTCCCGCCGTTACCAGCCGCCCATCCTTGATGATGGCAACTTTGTTGCAGAGCTTTTCCGCTACCTCCAGTACGTGGGTTGAGAAGAAGATGGCGCCGCCCTCTGCGCAGACCTCCCCCATCATCTCCTTCAAAAGGACGCTGGCCTTGGGGTCCAGACCCACAAAGGGTTCGTCCAGAATGAAGAGCCGGGGCTTGTGGACCAGGGCCGAGAGGATGGCCAGCTTTTGCTTCATGCCGTGGGAGTAGGTGGAAATAAGGTCCCCCAGGGAGGTAGTAAGCTCGAAGGCGTCGGCGTAGCGGGCGATACGCGCTTCCCGCTCCGCCTTGGGCACCTGGAATACGTCGGCGACAAAGTTGAGGTACTGGATGCCTGTCAGATACTCATACAGGTCGGGATTATCCGGGATGTAGGCGAAAGAACGCTTACATCCCAAAGGGTCGGCCCGCAGGTCCTTGCCGTCGATGGTAACGCTGCCGCTGTCAAAGTCCTGGATGCCCGCGATACACTTCAGCGTGGTGGTCTTGCCCGCGCCGTTGTGGCCGATGAAGGCATAGATGTCTCCCGGCACCACGTGAAGGCTCAGGTCAGTGACCCCCTTGTCGCTGCCCTTATAGTGTTTGGTAAGGTGTTCGATGTTCAGCATGGTATTCTCCTTTTGCGTGATAGGGGCTATTCTTCCCTGTTTTTGTCGCGAAACCACTTCCAGCTCATGACATAGGTGGCGATGATGCCCCCCATCAGTACGGTGAAAAAGGCGGTGAACATCACCGGCGCCGGTGCGGTGAAAACCGATATCAGCAAGAGAATGCCAGACAGGAAAAAGACCCATCCTCCCATCCGCTGGGTCCTGTTCCACACATCTGGGTCGCTGAGGGCCCAGGGAGTGCGGAAGCCCATGAACCAGTTGGGCTTCACCTTGCCCATCATGTTACCCACAATCAGGAAGATCACCGCCACCACAAAGCTCACCACCCGGCTCACCTGGAGACGTCCGGGGCTGAGGGTCTCTGAGAGGGTGATCGCTGTCACCACCACCATAATGAGGGGCATAAAGGCGCCAAAAAAGTCGTACCAGCCCTGGAACTTCTCATAGTTGCGCCATTTTGGGTCCAGCCTGGGGAGAAATTGGAACAGAAGCGCCAGCACCGGCCCCGTTACCACCAGCCCCCACAGTGCGGCGGGGGAAGCCCAGTTATCTGCCTCGCCGTTAATACCCCAGTGGATGGGCACCCGCCCGGGCAGCTTATCCCAGCACAGGGCGATCATGGCAAAGGGCAGCAAAGCCAACACCCACATGACTAAGATGGCCTTTTTATTTTTCATCTGACTTCTCTCCTTTCAGCCCGGCTACCCAGCCGGTGATCTCGTCCAATACAGATAGGTTGAGTTCATAGTAAATAAACTTCCCTCTCCTGTCGTCACTGACAAGGCCCGCCTCCTTCAGCACCGACAGGTGGTGAGAGACCGTGGCCCCCGTCATATCGAAGTGTGCCCCAATGTCCCCCGCCGTTTTCGCCCCGTCCTTCAAAAGGTCCAGAATGGCCCGACGGGTGGGATCCGAAAGGGCCTTAAAGGTCGCCTGAAAACTCACGTCGTCGCACCCGCTTTCTCCTTATTTTGATTTTCATCTAAATGATAGCATAGAGTTTCTCCCCTGTCAATAGATATTTAGAATTTTATCTAAATGTTATTTCTGGTATGACAAAAGCCGATCACGGATACCCGTGACCGGCTTTCAACATATCTTTTTTATTTGGGCTTTTTGACCTGATCGAAGGTGATGCCCATCACATGGACGTTGACCCCTTCCACCGTGAAGCCGCTGGTGTTCTCCAGAGCCACGGACACTGCCTCCTGGACGGCCTTGGCTACTGTCTGGACCATGGAACCGTACTTCACCAGAATGGAGATGTCCACGGTGACGCTGGCCTCGGTGACGGTGACCCGAACACCCCGGCTCAGATTCTTCTTCCCGGCCAACATCTCCACGATGTCGCTGCCCAGATTGTTGGCCAGGCTGCCCACGCCTTCCGTCTCAAGAGCCGCAGCCGCAGCAGCCACCGCAAGCACGTCCTCTGAAATATGGATACACCCCAACTCATCAGGGCAGGAGATATATTCTTTCCCTTCCGCCATACTGTCCACATTCCTTTCCTATGGCATATGCCTATGTACTTCTATTTTACCATAAAAAAGAGAAATTACAATATATTTTTTACCCCTCTGCTTCAATAATCGTAATCTGGCTTGCGGGGACTCCGGTCTCATTGGTGACAATTTCGGTAATGCGAGCCACATCGGCATCCTGCAGACCGCTCTCCGTAGCGGAGACTACCACCGAAACTCCCCCATCACCGATGAAAGCCACACAGTCAGCATAGCCCTTGGCGATGACCAGATTTTCGATCTGAGCCTCAGAAATGGTGGAGCTTGCCAACGTTTCAATGGCGGCACCGGCATCCAATTTGGCTGACTCTTCCGCCGTCTCGCTGGACATGGTGTCCTGAAGCATTCCAAGGGCGCTGTCCCGGGCCTGCTGGCGGTTCAGCCGGGCCGAGGCGAAATACCCAGTGGAAGTAACCGTTGGTTCAGAGGTCTCGGCGCTGGGTGCCGGCGACGGGGCTGCACCGCCCAGCAGCGGATCATTCGTGTTTTTGCTCACCAAGGCCGCCTGGCCCAGGTTTTTCCCCGACGCTGCCTCTCCCTCCTGCTGATAGGACCAGTTGAGATAGACCGCCACACAAACGAAAAGGACGATGGCGGCCACCACTGCATTGCGTTTCCAGAGTTTCATACCTGCACTTCCTCACTTTCCCTTACAAATCGATATTTTATCCGTTCCCAGCCCGGTCAGGGCAGAAACTGCTTCATTGAGGGCCAGCCGTACCTGAGGATCTCCGGCCCCTTGGGCCACCACCAGCGCCCCCTGGTAGGTTGGGCCCACCTCCTGGAGCTTCACTGTCTCCTGGGTGCTGTTTCCCTTGGGCACCAGCACAGTGGAGGTCTCCCGGGTGATCTGACTGTCCCGCTCGGTGGCACTGCCGTCCTGAGCGATAACCTGCCGGGGACTCTCCCGCAGGGTCAGCACCACCGTCACCTCTCCCGCCCCCTCTACCTGGGAGAGGGCCTTCTCCAACTTTTCCTCCAGCACCTCCACCTGAAATAGATCGTCGTCCGGAAGTGCCAGGACTGTCCCATCCGCAAGTCCTGCCTTGTCGTTACCGGCAGGCCATACCAGAAGGAGGACGCCCACCAGGGCCACCAACAGTACATACTTGTATTTGCCGAAAAGTTCCAGGGCCTTTGTGCCCCATTCCTTCCCTTTCATGGTACCTCCTTTCGGAAACTCTGCCGCTGGGCAGGGATGCTGAGCTCCTCTTCTACTGCCTGAGAAAGCCTGCGTTCCTGCTCCGCAGTCAGGTCCCCGGTGATCTCCACTGCCCAGGGCACCAGCCAGCCGGTCTCGTCCGCCCGGACTGTAACCGATGCCTGGCAATCCACACCCAAAGCCGAGCCTTTGTCCACAATATATGCGCCCACTTTTTCCACTATGAGCGTTTTCATCACTTTCTCTCCTGCTCTCTCTTCCGTCCCGGCCAGGCTGCCCATATTGGCCGCGGCCACAGCTAAACCATCCAGCTCCAGCTTCCCGAGAGGTCGAACCACCGCCAGCAGAAGGACCAACCCCCCCACCAGCCTGCCCACCTTCTTCACCGCCCCCTCCGGCGTGAGTGCCTGGGCCAGGGCCACCGCCAGAGCGGCAGCTATCACCCCCAAAAGCCAATCCTTTAGAAGGTTCATCCGCCGCTCACCGCCTTTATGGAGGTGATGAGGGCGATATAGAGGATCATGGCGCCCCCGCCGCACATACCCAACACCAATGCGAAGGCCGAGCCGATGGCATCCATGAGGGAGGCAGCGGGCCCCGGAGTCACAGTAGCGGTAAGGGCGGAGGCACATTTGTAGACCAGATAGTGACACCCCAGCTCCAAAAAAGGCAGCACACAGATAGCCAGCACCACCAAGAGGCCCATAACCCCCACACTCCCCTTCAAAATCCCCGCTCCGGCCACCACCGTCTCAGCTGCATCGGATAGAATACTGCCCACCACGGGCACCATGCCGGAAAGGGCAGTCTTGGCCGCCTTCTGGGCCACCACATCCGCGTTTCCTGCTACCGCTCCGGTAACGGTAAGATAGAGGACAAATCCGGTAAGCATTAAGGAGAGAAGCCCTGAGCAGGTCCATTTGATAAGACCCGCCACCCGCTTGAGCCCGTCGTTTCCCAAGGCCGCATGGGCGGCCAGGGCAGCCACATAGGCGTAGACCAACGGGGCAAGGAACCGGTCGGTCAAGGCCAGCAGGAAATTCAGGAAGAGCAGCGTTGCTCCTTGCCGGGCTATGGCAGCCGCCGGAGCTCCGGAAGCGGCGCAGGCAGCCGTCACAGTGGGCAGCAGCAGGCCGGAAAAGGTGCTCATCTGCTCCAGGGCCATTCGTCCAAGGCCCATAAGGGAATGGACATCAGCCACGGCAATGGCAGTCACTGCCGCCGTTCCCGCCAGCCGCACCGGGTCCAGCCCGCCTCCGCCCAGCTCCGCCTGAACGCTGCCGACCATGCCGCAGAGCATGGCCACCGCCAACAGCAGGACCCCGCTCTTTACCGCCCGCCGGAGGATGCCCCTCAGCTCCTTGCTGCCCGTATCCAGAATGGCTTTGGCTCCGGCGGCAAAGTCCTCCCCGGTGATATCCTCCACATTTAAGTACCCGTCCAGATAGCCCTCTGCCGCCCGGGTCAGGCCGTCCATCCCCACAGCCTCCTCCAGATCGGCGGCCTGTGCGGCCCCAGGCAGCAAAAACAGAAAAAGAAGCAAACTTATAATAACCCGCCCAGCGCGTCGAAAACAGCTTCTATAAGGGGGAGCGCAGCCAAAAGAGCCAGGGCCGTGCCCGCCGTCTCCAGAAAGGCAGCCACGCCCCCTTCCCCCGCATCTTTGCAGACGGCGGCTGCCAACTTGGTCACCACGCCGATACCCACGATCTTCCACACCGGCTTCCAGACCTCCGGAGCAAGTCCCGCCGTATGGGCCAGAGAATCGGCAAAACCGCGCAGATTGGAAAGAGCTTCCACGGCCTGTCCCAGCAAAAGAACGCCCGCCGCCAGCACAAGGGCCACCGCCAACTCTGGCACCCGCTTCCGTAAAACAAGGGCGCAGAGGGCGGCAGTCACCGCCAGCGCAGCCAGCTTGAAAATATCCATAGGCCCTCACAGTCCAAACAATCCCTTCACCAGGAGGAAGAGCTCGTTGATCTTCTGCACCACCATCATCAAAACCACCACCAGCCCCGCCAGGGTGGTCATCATGGCCTGCTCGTCCCGCCCAGAGCGGGCAAGCACCTGGTTGAGGACTGCCACTAAGATGCCGATGGCTGCGATGCGAAAGATAAAATCCACATCCATTCCCGTTCCCCCAATCATTTGTTGTTACAACAGCAAAATGCTCAAAAATGCCCCCAGGGCAAGTCCCAGCGTGCCATATGCCTTGCCCTCCCGACCCAGCTGGGTCCGCGCCTGCCCGGCCCGTTCTCCCAGGTCCCGTGCCACGCTCTCCACCGCTTGGCATTGATCCTCCCAGCCATAGCGGCCCAACACGTTTCCCAGTCGGGCCAGCGTTGCCCGGTCCTCTCCATCCAGAGCGTCACAGTTGACTTCCAGAGCATTACACCAGATCTCCGCAAAGGAATGCTCTCCCAAACGCTTCATTCCCTTTGCCGCTGCGGCAAAGGTCTCCGCCGCAGGAGAGCCCGCTCTTTGGGACAATCCCTCAAGCAGTGCCGGCATATCCGGCATCCGAAAGGCCATCTCCCCCGTCAAAAGCCCCAGCGCGGCCTGCCATGTCTCCAGCGTTTCCGCCCGCCGAACAAGGCTCTGAGCCTTCTCCAAGCCCAATCTCAGGCAGCAGCCCGTCAGCAGAAGCATTCCCAAAAACTTCAGCATAGCAGGACCTCCACCCGATACCGGCGGGTCGGGCCGGGCTCAATGAACACCGCCCGTTCAAAAAGCTCCTGGGCCAGCAGATCCCGATAAAGGCTTTTTTTCCGCAGGTCCTCCAAGCCTCTGGCATGAACGGTGGCAAGGAGTTTCACTCCACAGCCTCCGCACTGTGCCAGGGCAGCACAGTCCGCCGGATCAGTGACCTCATCGCAGCAGAGTACCTGAGGGTTCATCCCCCGCAGGAGCATCAGAAGCCCCTGGGCCTTGGGACAGCCTTCCAGCACGTCAGTCCGCGCCCCCACGTCGAACTGGGGAACCCCTTCCCAGAGGGCGGCCACCTCTCCCCGCTCATCCATGAGCCCTACCCGCAGAGGCGGCGTCAGCCGGCCATCGGACAGGAGCCGGGCCATATCCCGTAGAAGGGTGGTTTTCCCTCCTCCCGGCGGGGCCAGAATGAGAGTGCTGGGAAAGGTCCTGTTCCGGAGCAGCTCTCCTAATATGGCCTCACCACAGCCGGGGACGGCATGGGCCAGACGAATATTGAGAGAAGACAATCCCCGCAGATTCTTCACCTTGCCATTCTCCACCGCCACACTGCCGCAAAGGCCGATTCGGTGGCCGCCCTGTATGGTGAAATAGCCTTGCCGAATGCGCTCCAGCGCACTGTGAGCGCTGGCCCGGGTGGCGATCTCCACCGTCAGTTCCAGGTCCTGCCGGGTCACCGGCCCGTCCGACGGCAAGGGCAGCTCATCCCCGCCGATGGCCACCGTGGGGCTTCGCCCCGCCCGGAGCCTGATCTCCTCTACCCGACGCCGCACCAAGGGCGGCAGAGTCATGGCCCCCGTCCGGAGCCGGGGCGGCAGGACCTGCACCGCCTCTTCAAAGCTGTCCATAGGCTTCCCCTCCTCTTTGGTATTGGTTCTGGCCTATCCTATGAACGCTCGTCCCACTTTATGAACGACAGGCGCAAAAAAAGCGGACAGGCTTTCACCTGTCCGCCGGATACCAAATGATATGCTTTAAAAGCGCCCTCGTTGCCTGCTTCTCCGCGCTTCTTCTTGTCACGCTCCGAACAGGCCAGGTCGTTCGGTCGCCTTCCCTACGATTCGGCCTGGTCTTTGCCCCCTTCGGGGGCAAAGACCAGGCCTCACTCCGGTCCAGGCTTCCTCACCGCCCTGTTCTCCGCGCTTCTCACTGTCACGCTCCGAATCAGGCAGACCACTCGCTTACTTTCCCTCCGTCTCGGGCTGGTCTACGGGCCGCTGTGCGGCCCTACGCTCCCCCTCGCTCCGGTCCAAGCGCCCTCGTTGCCTGCTTCTCCGCACTTCTTTAGACCCAACTCTCCTCGCTCTCGCTCTTCCGATCCCGGGTCATGAGTTCCTTAACCACGCTTTTGGGGTCCTTGCCCTGATACAGCACCTCATAGGCCGCCGCAGCGATGGGCATTTCCACCCCCAGCTTATCTGCCAGAGTTTTGGCCGTGGATGCGGCATAATAACCCTCCACCACCATGCCGATCTCCTTTACTGCCTCCTCCGGCGGTGTTCCCTTGCCGATGAGAATGCCGCACCGGCGGTTCCGGGAGTGCATGGAGGTGCAGGTGACAATGAGATCGCCCACTCCGGCCAGACCGGCGAAGGTTTCCTTCCGGCCCCCCATGGCCTCCCCCAGCCGGGCGATCTCAGTGAGGCCCCGGGTCATAAGCATGGCCTTGGTGTTGTCACCCAGCCCCAGGCCGTCACAAACGCCGGCACAGAGGGCGATGACGTTCTTCAGCGCCGCTCCCAGCTCCACACCCACCACGTCATCGGTGATGTAGACCCGGAACCGCGGATTCATAAACAAATCCTGCACCAATTGAGCTGCAGCCTTATCCCGAGAGGCGGCCACCACGGCGGTAGGCACCTTTCGCCCCACTTCCTCGGCGTGGGATGGCCCGGACAGAGCCACGACAGGATGCCCCTCGCCCACCTCTTGGGCGATGACATCGGTGAGGGTCAGGGAGGTGTCCTGCTCCACGCCCTTGGACACGCTGACCAGAACGGCGCCCGGATGCAGGAAGGGCTTGGCCTGCCGGGCGGTGGTCCGGACCGCAAAAGAAGGTGTGGCAAGTAATACCGCTTCACATTCATTGACGCAGGATATGTCGGCGGTAATCTTCAATGCCTCAGGAAGGGGCACTCCGGACAGCAGCCGGTTCGTCCGGCTCTCCCGGAGCCGGACGCTCTCCTCCTCCTTGTATGACCAGAGGGTCACGTCATGGCCGTTCTCCAACAGCAGCAGCGCCAATGCGGTACCCCATCCACCGGAGCCCAAGACAGCAATTTTCATAAAAAGCGCCTCCTTTTTTATGCAAAGTGCCGAAAATAAACTATTTTTTAGTTGCATGTACCCATTCGTCCAACATCTGAGGGTGAAACCGCCATCATTGGAAGGCTATTCCTTTTTATGGAAGGACAGCTTGTTCTCTGTTCTAGTGAGCAGCCGCTTGATGTTGGCCCGGTGCATCCACAGCACCAGCCCTCCCAGGAAGATGGCCAGGGCCATGATGACGGGATCATGGCTCACGAAGAGCCAGGTGCCCACCGGGAAAGCCGCCGCAGCGAACACAGAGCCAAGGGATACGTACCGGGTGAGGGCGGTGAGGATCAGAAAGCCCCCCCACACCAAAAGGGCCAGCTTGGGCGAGAGCATGATGGCGATGGTACCGCCGGAGAGGATACCCTTGCCGCCCTTGAAGCCGAACATACAGGGAAACATATGCCCCAGCAGGCAGAAGCAGGCCGCCCAGTACTTTGCCAAAACAAGGATGGCTCCATCATCCACCACCAAGTGACGGGCAATGGCCGCACCGGCCAAAATGGCGATCACAGCCTTCAGCACATCACAAAGAATGACCACAAAGGTCCAGGGGCCCCCAAAGGTCCGCAGAAAGTTGGTCAGGCCTGCATTACCACTACCGTGGGTGCGGACGTCGTCGTGAAGGATATACTTGGACACAATGACCGCCCCGTTGAAGCAGCCGCAGAAATAGGCGATGACTGCCGTCACCACGGCAGGAAGCACAAAGGCCGTACCCAGCGCTGTCAACCACTCCATATCCATGTCTTACCCCTCCTTGTCGCCCTTCTCCCGGATGGTCAGCTTCACCGGGGTGCCCTGGAGCCCAAAAGTGGCCCGGATCTGGTTCTCGATATACCGCTGGTAGGAGAAATGAAAGAGGTCCGCCCGGTTGCAGAACACCACGAAATGAGGGGGCTTGACCCCCACCTGGGTCATATAATAGATCTTCAGCCGCCGGCCCTTGTCGGTGGGGGGCTGGACCCGTGCGGTGGCGTCGGCAAGCACCTCGTTGAGCATTCCCGTGGAAATACGCATGGCGGCCTGGTTGGCCACATCGTTGATGACGGCGAAGAGCTTATCCACCCGGGCACCCGTGAGGGCGGACAGAAACAGGATGGGGGCATAGGTCATGTAGCTAAGGTCCCGGCGGACGTCCTGGGTCATTTTGTCCATGGTCTTGTCGTCCTTCTCCACCGCGTCCCACTTGTTCACCACGATGATACAAGCCTTCCCCGCCTCATGGGCAAGGCCCGCCACCTTGGTATCCTGCTCGGTGACCCCCTCGTTTGCGTCGATCATGATAAGGCACACGTCGCACCGCTCGATGGCCATGGTGGCCCGGAGGACAGAAAACTTCTCCACCCGGTCGTCTACCCGGCTCTTCCGCCGCATTCCGGCAGTGTCAATAAAGAGGTATTTCCCGTACTGGTTTTCAAAATAGTTGTCGATGGCGTCCCGGGTGGTGCCCGCCATGTCGGAGACAATGACCCGCTCCTCCCCCAGAATCCGGTTCACCAGAGAGGACTTGCCCACATTAGGCTTGCCGATGATGGCCACCTTGATAACGTCCTCGTCCTCCTCCGTCTCGTCGGATTCGGGGAAGTACTTGACGCACTCGTCCAAAAGGTCCCCGGTGCCGTGGCCGTGAACGGCGGAGACGGCAATGGGGTCCCCCAAGCCCAGGTTGTAGAACTCATAGATCTCCGGGTCGGTATGGCCCGTCTTGTCCATCTTGTTCACCGCCAGCACCACAGGCTTGCCCGATTTCAGGAGCATAGCCCCCACCTCCTGGTCGGAGGCGGTGAGACCCGTCTGGATATCGCAGACAAAGATAATAACATTGGCGTTCTGAATGGCGATCTCGGCCTGCTGGCGCATGAACTGGAGGATCTCGCTGTCGGTGCCCGGCTCGATGCCGCCGGTGTCCACCAAGTCGAAGGTCCTGCCCCGCCACTCGCAGGGGGCGTAGATCCGGTCCCTTGTCACGCCGGGAGTGTCCTCCACGATACTGAGCCGCTGACCGGTGAGTTTATTAAAAAGCATGGACTTTCCCACGTTGGGACGGCCCACGATTGCCACCAAGGGTCTTGCCATGGAAAACACTTCCTTTCATTTGGTTCTAAGAGATAATATTATACCCCAGTTTGATATTTCTGTCAATTTGGGAGTACAAACCGTCCATTGTGATTTCCCTCCACCAGCCTTGACATGGCCGCAAATTGCAGCTATGATGAGTTTGAGCAGCAGCTTTCCAAAGCCGGGGCGGGTATTTGTACAAAAGGACCGTCCTTATACGTTCGATTGAGGTGGTAATTTTGGACGGAATCATGTGGTTAGAAAAGTGGTACATTTCAATGTGCAATGGAGACTGGGAACACCTATATGGAGTAAGAATAGATACAATAGATAACCCAGGTTGGAGAATAAAGATTGATTTGCAAGAAACCCCATATGCTAATATTCATATGAGTCCAGTCAAATGTGATAATGGGCCCGATGATTGGTATTTCTGCTCATTAGAGGATGGTACATTTTGCGGTGTCGGTGATACCACGAAACTTTCTGCATTGATTCATGCGTTTCGGGTGTGCATAGAAACGTATGACACCGAACATACGGGGATGGTCCTTTTGTGACTTCTGTGTTTGGTATGTACGCAAAAAAAGAAAGAGGGAAAATCCCTCTTTCTTTTTTCTTGTGTTTTGCCTTACTGAGCCACGGCCTCGGCCTTGTTGAAATCATGGCCGTTGTAGGTCAGGCAGGACTTGCACATCCGGTGGGGCAGGCGGTACGCACCGCACTTGGGGCAAACGTTGAGGCTGGGGGTATCCAGCTTCCACACGCTGCTGCGGCGCTTGTTCCGGCGCTGCTTGGACACTTTACTCTTGGGGACTGCCATTGTGACACCTCCTTAATCGTGACAGGGGCATTTCCTCTATGCTTCCTCGTCTTGGTCTTGGGAATCTTTATCCAAAAGCTTCGCCAAGACGGCGAGGCGTGGATCCAACTCTTTCCCGCAGTTACAGGGCCCTTCGTTCAGGTCCTTTCCGCAGGTGGGGCACAGCCCCTTGCAATCCTCTTTGCAGAGGTGCTTGCCATCCAATGCCAAAATACAAGCGGTGGAGAACACCTCATCCAACTCGATCCCGCCGTCCTCCAGCAAATAGATCTCGTCGTTCTCCTCATCCTCCAGCTCCTCGGCCAAAAGGGTCTCCACCGGGACGAACATGTCCACAGTGACAGGCTTCAGGCAGCGGTCGCAGCGGGTATCCAGGACGGTCCTGGCCTCCCCCTTCAGCTGAAGGGCGCCCGCCATGTTCCGCACCGTACCGGAAATCTTCACCGGGCGGTTAAAGGGCTTCTCGCCAAAAAGGCTGACCCCGCTGAGATCCAGCTCATAGGTGAAGTCTTTGCTTACTCCCGGCGTATGGATGATGTCTTGTAAATTGAAACGCATGATACTCTCCTCGTAATGGCACAGCAGATATTATAACGAAAAATTCCCCCGCTGTCAAACATTTTCTTCGTTTTCTTCTACTTTTTTCTTTTGGCCCCGGGAGAGAAGGACCCTGTCGTCCTCCAAAGCCCGGCCTGCTCCCTCCCGGAACCTGCGGAGCAGATCCTCCACCGTCATGCTCTCCCGCTCGGCGCCGCGCACATCCAGTACGATGCGGCCGCTGTCCATCATGAGGGTGCGGCTGCCCATGGTAAGGGCCTGGGTCATGTCGTGGGTGATCATTAAGGTGGTGATGCCCTCCTCCCGGGTGATCCGCCGGGTGAGCTCCAGCACCTTCTCCGCCGTGGCGGGGTCCAATGCGGCGGTGTGCTCGTCCAGAAGCAGGAGCCAGGGGGGCACCATGGTCGCCATCAGAAGGGTCAGCGCCTGACGCTGCCCGCCGGAGAGAAGGCCCACGGGCTGGTCCATCCGGTCCTCCAGCCCCATATTCAAAAGCCGAAGCCGCTCCCGAAACCGCTCCCGGTCCTCCCTGGTGGGACGGGAGAGCCAGCCGCCGCGGCCCGCCGCCAGGGCCAGGTTTTCCCCAATCGTCATCCCCGGGGCGGTGCCCCCCATGGGGTCCTGGAAGAGCCGGCTCATGTGCTTGGCCCGCTGATGCTCCGGCAAGAAGGTGACGTCCTGCCCCGCCAGTGTAACCGAGCCGGAATCCACCAGAAAGCTTCCTGCAATAGCGTTGAAGAGGGTGGATTTTCCCGCCCCGTTGGAGCCCACGATGGTGGCAAACTCCCCCTTTTCCAAATGGAGGGACAGATCCTGAAGGGCGGGTTTTTCGTTTACCGTGCCCGGGGCAAAGGTCTTGGAGATGTGTTCCAGCCTCAGCATCTCACCGTCCCTCCTTTCCCTGGGCCATCCGGCGTCTCCAGATGGGCCATTGATTTTTGAGATAGGGCCCCGAGATGGCAAGGGCCACGATGACGGCGGACACCAGCTTCAGCATGAAGCCGGGCATATCCAGCCGAAGGGCGGCGGTGTAGACCAGTTGGAACAGGATGGCGCCCACCGCCATACCCACCGCCCGGCGGGGGATGGTCCCTTTGCCCAAAAGGGTCCTTCCGATCAGAAGGGAAGCCAGGGCGATGGTGAGCATCCCGGTGCCGATGTTGATCTCGGCGTTCTTCTGGTACTGGGCCATGAGGCAGCCCGAGAGGCCGGTAAGGGCATTGGAAAGGCAGAGCCCCACGGTGGTGGTGAAGGCGGTATTGATGGAGGAGGAGCGGACCATGCCCGGGTTGTCTCCGGTGGCCCGGATGGCAAGACCCAGCCGGGTACCCAGGAAGAGGGACAGCAGCGCCCCCATCACCCCCGCCGCCAAAAGGGCGGTAAGAAGCTTATACTGGCCCGCCAGAGGAGTCTCCCCCAAAAGTCCCCGCAGAAGGGTGAAGACGGTGTCCGTTTTGTTGAGGCTCACCGAGGAGGCGCCTTCCATGATAGCGATGTTCACCGAGTAAAGCCCCGTATTGACGATGATGCCCGAGAGAAGTGAGTCCACTCCCATCCGGGTCTGGAGGGTGGCGGTGACAAAGCCGGAGACCATCCCCGCCCCCATGGCGGCGGGGATGCTGAGCAGCGGGTGGCCGGAGACGGCCACCACCGCCCCCACCACGGCCCCCAAGGTGAAGCAGCCGTCGGTGGACAGGTCGCACACCCCCAGCATGGAGTAGCTGAGAAAGAGGGCCAGCACGGTGAGGGAGCAGATAAGCCCCAGCTCCAGGGCAGCCTGGATCAGTGAAAGCATGGCTTTATCCCTCCAGATCGCCGAACTCTTCGGCGGTGGTGATGGGCTGGACCTTGTCGCTCAGGGGAGCGAAGAGGGCGGCTACCTCGTCGTAGTCATAGCCCAGGGCAGCACAGGTCTCGGTATTGATGGTGGCGGTACCGTTGTCGAAGGTCTTCACCGCCAGAGCGGCGGGGTCCGCACCATCCAGAAGGACGGAGGCGATCATGTCGGCAGTCTCCCGGCCCAGGGCGGCATAGTCCACCCCGTAGCCCAGGAAGGCCCCGTTGAGGGCGAAGGAGTCCGCCCCGGTGTAGTGGGGGATCCTGGCCTCCAGGAAGGTCTCGTAGACCGCCAAGTAGGCCTTCATCACCGTGTTGTCCGTGGGGGTGAAGACGGCGTCCACCCCGTCGGCCACCAGGGCCTGGGCGGCCAGCAGCACCTCGCTTGCGGTGGTGCCTGTTCGCTCCACCACCTCAATATTTTTCTCCGCCAGGTACTCCTTGGCGTGGGCGATGGGGGCGGTGGAGGAGTCCTGGCCCGGGTCGTAGAGAAGGCCCACCTTCTCCATATCCGGGTCCAGGGCCAGCATGAGCTCCAAAATGGTATTGGTGTCCAGGTAATCGCTGGTGCCGGTGAGGTTTCCCCCGGGGGCCTCCAGGCTGTCCACCAGAAGGGCCCCCACCGGGTCAGAGACGGCGGAGAAGATAACGGGGATGGGGTCATCTTCGGTGGCGGCCTCCATCGCCATGGCAACGGGGGTGGCGATGCCCACCATCAGGTCCACCTTATCGGCCAGAAAGCTCTGGATGATCTGGTTCATAACGGTGGTGTCGGCGTTGGGGTTGTCATAGGCGATCTCAAAGGTAACCCCCCGCTCCTGGCCGATCTCTTTGAGCCGGGACTGGATGTTCTCATTGATCTGGTTCAGGGATGCGTCATCCACATAGCTGCAAATGCCCACCTTGTAGGCGTTCCCCTCCCCCGTCTTTTGGCCGCAGGCGGCCAGAGAGAGAAGGGTCAGGACCGTGAGAGACAGGGCGGTGAGCTTTTTCAGGACTTGCTTTTTCATGGGAAAACCTCCATAGAATAGGATTTTGGGTGGGGATGGAGGGACCGGTTGCCAAGCGGTCTGGACAAACAAAAAATGCCTTCGTCCCACATGGGACAAAAGCACTTGCTTCTGCGATACCACCCAAATTGACGCCTCGGGGGCGTCCACTCGCTACGCGCACCATCATACGCGTCCCGATGGATAACGGGTGGGTGCCCGTCGGCATCTACTGGAGGTCTCCCTCGTTCAAGCCGCCCTCAGAAGTCCATTCACCGCCCGTCTCAGATCCCGCTTCCACTGTCCGGGACTCGCTCTGCCTTAACAGCAGCGGCTACTTCTCTTCCTCACAGGTTTTTTCACTATGGCCTTGTTGTGCTTTATTATACGCACCCGGGCCCCTTTTGTCAACCCCGAAGGAAGATTTTATTGGGAATGCGCCTTTGTCCTATGCAGTTTTTCTTGCTTCTTTGCCGGCCTTGCCCTATAATGGAACAATGAGAAAGGAGGGGCCCCTATGCAGGAGTTTACCATCACGAAAAATGACGCGGGGCAGCGGCTGGACCGCTGGCTGGGCAAGGCGGTGCCCCTCCTCCCCGCCCCCCTGGCCCAAAAGTACATTCGCCTCAAGCGGGTGAAGGTCAACGGCAAAGGGAGCCAGCGGGACTACCGCCTCAGCGCCGGAGACCTTTTGCAGCTTTACATCAACGACGAGTTTTTCGACAAGCCCCGGGAGGACAACGCCTTTCTCTCCGTCTTTAAGCCCCAGCTTGACATTGTTTACGAGGACGAGAACATCATGGTGTGCAACAAGCGGCCGGGGCTTCTCTGCCACCCGGACGAGCACGAGTATGTTTCCACCCTCATCACCCATATCCAGGCCTACCTTTACCAAAAAAAGGAGTGGTCCCCCCGGTGGGAAAACTCTTTTACACCCGCTCTCTGCAACCGCATTGACCGGAATACGGGAGGGCTGGTCATCGCCGCCAAGACCGCCGAGGCATTGCGGATCCTGAACGATAAGATCAAGGATCGGGAGATCTCCAAGTTCTACCTTGCCGCCGCGGTGGGGAAAATGACCCCGCCCCAGGGGGAGTTGAAGGGCTTTCTTTTGAAGGACGAGGGAAAAAAGCAGGTCGCCGTCTACAAAAAGCCGGTGCCCGGGGGCAAGTCGGCCCACACCCGGTACAAGACTTTGGAATTTCGGAAGGGACTTTCCCTGGTGGAGTGCGAGCTCCTCACTGGACGGACCCACCAGATAAGGGCCCAGTTTGCCGATGCAGGCCATCCCCTGCTGGGAGACGGCAAGTATGGCCGCCGGGCGGACAACGCCAAGACAGACCGAAAGGGACAGGCCCTCTGGTCCTACAAACTCCGCTTCGACTTCCCCACCGACGCAGGAGCGCTGGAGTATCTAAAGGGGAAAACCCTGGAGGTCCCAAGGGAAAACATCGACTTTGTGGGGGAATATTTCGGATAAGGAGGGGCCTATGAAGATCGCCGTCATTGGGTACAGCGGGGCGGGAAAGTCCACCCTGGCCCGGACACTGGGAGAGAAGTACGGGCTGGAGGTCCTGCACATGGACGCCGTTCACCATTTGCCCGGTTGGGTGGAACGGGATGCGGAGAGCGAGAAGGCTATCCTCACTGAATTTCTGGATACCCATGAAAATTGGGTCATCGACGGAAACTACTCCGGGGTCTGCTTCCAGCGGCGGGTGGAGGAGGCCGACCTTGTGGTCATGCTCCTTTTCAACCGCATTGCCTCTTTGACACGGGTCGTCAAGCGATATTGGACCTACAAGGGTAAGAACCGGCCGGACATGGCTCAGGGCTGTGACGAAAAGCTGGACGGAGAGTTCATCCGCTGGGTGCTGTGGGACGGGCGGAGCGGGAGGAAGCGGGAATACTACCGCCGCCTTCAGGCCCAGTACCCCGGCAAGACGGTGGTGCTGAAGACCCAGGGGCAGATCGACAGGTTCCTCCGGACGCTGGAGAAAAAACCGCTTCTATAAGTAGGTGAAACAGGGCCTTGTGTGGTACATTTGCGTACATCCAGTTTATAAACTTTTTGTAAACGATGGAGGGGGCTGTCCTAGATATGGGACAGCCCCCTTTATTGTTTTTGCCCTCATCCTTGATTTTGTGAGAATGCGTGAGAAAAATAGAGAAAATCGAAGAAAATTTCCTCATTGCTCCTCTCCTTCCCTTTCTTTCCCTCTGGTTTGTTCTCCACGCCCCGGGAGCGCTTTGACCCTTTGCGCGCCAATGTGTTACAATTTTAATGTCAACAAGGAGCGCTCTTGTTTGTGAGAATACACACCCCAACAACCAACAACTGAGGAGGTTACCCATGCAAGTATTACAGGCATTATTAAAATATGTTCCCATTATCGCAATCGTCATAGCCGCTATTGTCATCCTGTGTCTGGGCTATGTCAAGTCGCCCCCCGACACGGCTTTCATCATCTCCGGCTTCCGGAAGCCCAGGACCCTCATCGGACGGGCCGGCATCCGTATTCCCTTCCTGGAGCGGCTGGATAAGCTGAGCCTCAAGATGTTCTCGGTGGACGTGAAAACCACCGACTATGTGCCCAACGCCGAGTACATCAATGTAAAAGTGGACGCCACCGTTAAGATCCGCATTGGGCAGAGCCCCGACATGATGGCTCTGGCCGCCAAGTTCTTCCTGAATGAGAAGGAATCGGTCATTATCAGCCGGGTCCAGGATACCCTGGAGGGCAATATGCGTGAGATCATCGGTCAGATGAAGCTATCCGAGATGGTCACGGACCGCAAGGCCTTCGGGGAGCGGGTCCAGGCCAACGCCGTGCCCGACCTTGCCAAGATGGGCCTGGAGCTCATGAGCTTCAACGTCCAGTCCTTCTCGGACCAGAACGGAGTCATCGACGATCTGGGTATCGACAACGTGTCCCGCATTAAGAAAGACGCTTCCATCGCAAAGGCGCAAGCCGACCGGGACATCGCCATCGCCCAGGCCCAGGCCGCCAAGGAGGCCAACGACGCCAAGGTCCAGTCGGACATGGAGATCGCCGAAAAGCAGACCTCCCTGGCCATTCGGGAAGCCGAGCTGAAGCAGCAGGCCGACGTGAAGAAGGCCGAGGCTGACGCCGCCTACTCCATCCAGGAGCAGGCCCAGCGGAAAACCATCGAGGTGGCCTCCGCCAACGCGGACATCGCCAAGGCGGAGCGGGAGGCCGAGTTGAAGGCCAAGGAAGTGGACGTGACCAAGCAGACTCTGGACGCCCAGATCCGTGCCAAGGCGGACGCCGAGCGCTACCGCCAGCAGCAGGAGTCCGAAGCCGAGCTCTTTAAGCGCCAGAAGGAGGCCGAAGCCCGGCTCTTCGAGCAGGAGCGGGCCGCCGAGGCCGTAAAGAAGCAGGCCGAGGCGGAGAAGTTCGCCCGGGAGCAGGAGGCCGCCGGTATCGCCGCCGTGGGCCGGGCCGAGGCTGAGGCCATCCGGGCCAAGGCTCTGGCCGAGGCCGAGGGTATCGACAAGAAAGCCGAAGCCATGGCCAAGTACGGCGAGGCCGCCATCGTGGAGATGGTCATGGCCGCCCTGCCCGAGATCGCCAAGGGCGTGGCCGAACCTCTCTCTAAGGTGGACAAGATCACCATGTATGGCGAGGGCAACAGCGCCAAACTCCTCTCCGACATCGTCAACGGCACTACCCAGGTCACCGAGGGCTTCACCGCCGGTATGGGCATCGACCTGAAGGCCCTGCTGGCCGGGGTGCTGGGCGGCAAGCTCGCCAGCGGCGAGAGCCAGCCGGGAAACACCATCATTATTGGTGGGCCGGAGGACAAAACAGCCAGTATCGAGAAACCCGAGAAAGATAAGTAACAAGTTATGCAGCATGAGAGGGCCGTGGATTTTCCGCGTCCTCTCCCCATCCCACTTTGATACATGAGTGTTCTATTTACGAAAGGAATGATCCGCATGGCGAAATTAGAGAAAAAAGTGACAGGGGATTTCAGTGAGATCTTGCATAGAATTGAGGACGGCATTGTAAGCGGCAGTGTTTCTGCCAACCTGGAAGAAAGCAGTGATTTTTGTATGGGCGATGTCCGCTGCAGTGTAAGGGTATTTGAACGATTCAGCTTCATGGGCAACAACCGTGTAAGCCTGAGCGTGACGCTGTTCGGCAACGGTGACACCATTTATATTTCGGCCATCACCTCGGGCGGCAGTCAGGCTGTGTTCTTCAAGCTCAATACCTTTGGCGAGGAAGCGTTTTTGGATGAGCTCAGGGAGATCTTGTAAGGCAAATAAAAATTGTGGTTTCCCTCCCCAATTTTCTTCCTCCAAACTATTGACATTTCCCGCCATACCATGTATATTATGTCTCGTCAAAGGTCGTACCCAACCGACAGGTGGGTACGATCTTTTTCAAGTATCTATCCAAAAAACAAAAAATCAGGAAAAGGAATGGGGGAGGATACATGTCCAAGGAGTTGATCCGTTTATCGGACTGCGTCGTGCAATTCGACGACGAGATCGTTCTCGATCATCTCAATCTCTACATCAACGACAAAGAATTTCTAACGCTTCTGGGCCCCAGCGGCTGTGGCAAGACCACGACCCTGAGGATCATTGGTGGGTTTCAAAAGCCCACCTCCGGGGACGTTTTTTTTGATGGGCGACGATGTAATGACCTGCCCCCCCACAAAAGGCAGATCAACACGGTGTTCCAGCGGTACGCTTTGTTCACCCATCTCAATATATTTGAAAATGTGGCCTTCGGCCTGCGCATCGCCAAAACGCCGGAGGCGGAGATCACCCGCCGGGTGGAGGAGGCGTTGGAGCTTGTGAACCTGCCGGGCTATGGCAGGCGGAGCGTGGACTCCCTCTCGGGCGGCCAGCAGCAGCGGGTGGCCATCGCCCGGGCCATCGTGAACCGACCGCAAGTGCTTCTCCTTGACGAGCCTTTGGCGGCGCTGGATCTGAAGCTCCGGAAAGACATGCAGGTGGAGCTGAAGCGCATCCAACGGGAGGTGGGCATCACCTTTATCTACGTGACCCACGACCAGGAGGAAGCCCTCACCATGTCGGACACGGTGGTGGTCATGGACAAGGGCAACATCCAGCAAATCGGCACCCCGGAGGATATCTACAACGAGCCCAAGAACGCCTTCGTGGCAGACTTCATCGGAGAATCCAACATCATCGACGGAGTGATGCTGGAGGACAAGGTAGTCAAGATGTACGGAAAGAAGTTCCCCTGTCTGGACGGAGGCTTTGCCCCCAACGAGCCGGTGGACGTGGTCATCCGGCCCGAGGACATCGACATTGTCTCCCCCGAGGAGGGGCAGATCGTGGGCACGGTGACCGAGGTCACCTTCAAGGGGATGCACTACGACATCATCGTGGACTTCCAGGGTTTCAAGTGGCTTATTCAGACCACGGACTACTCCCCGGAGGGGGCAAGGATCGGGGTGAAGATCGACCCCGACGGCTTCCACATTATGAAAAAGAGCACCTACTCCGGTATGTTCGGCGACTACAGCTCCTACTCCGCCGAATATGACGAGCTCAACGAGGACGCGGAGGCGGAGGGCGAAGATGAAGAGTAAATCCATTTCCTACCCCTATGTGGGATGGATGGCGCTCTTTGTCATTGCGCCCATCCTGATCATCACAGTCTACGCCTTCACCACCGCCGACGGGACCTTCACCCTCGGCAATTTCCAGAGCATGGTGCGCTTCGGGGCGGCCTTCGGCCGGTCCTTCGCCCTGGCGGCGGTGGCCACCGTCATCTGTCTGCTCATCGGCTACCCTCTGGCCTACTTTCTGGCCCGGGAGCGGGGCTGGGTCCACCGGATGGCCACCATGCTCATCATGCTGCCCATGTGGATGAACTTCCTGCTTCGGACCTACGCCTGGCAGTTCCTACTGGAGCGTAACGGGCTCATCAACCTGTTTTTCGGTTTCTTCGGCCTGGGGCCCTTCCAGATGATCGACACCCAGGGGGCCATTGTGCTGGGCATGGTGTACAACTACCTGCCCTATATGGTACTGCCCATCTTTTCTGTTATCGAAAAACTCGACCACCGCCTTATCGAGGCGGCCCAGGACCTGGGGGCTGACGGAGCCACTGTGTTCCGCCGGGTCACCTTCCCCCTCTCCCTGCCGGGGGTCCTGTCCGGCATCACCATGGTGTTCATCCCCTCGGTGTCCACCTTTGCCATCTCGGGACTGTTGGGAGGCAACAAGATCCTTCTCCTGGGCAACCTTATTGATATGCAGTTCTTGGGCAA
>JAAWPV010000018.1 GCA_022800215.1 Oscillospiraceae bacterium
TGGAGTTCTTCGGGGACGAGGTGGACTCCATGGGGCTTTTCGACCCCGCCACCCAGCGCCGGCCCGAGCAGCTCCACGAAGCCCGCATCCTCCCCGCCGCCGAGGTGCTGCCCCAGTTTGCCCAAGGGGGCGTCATGGGCCTTGCCCAGGCCCTGGACCAGCGGCTGGCCGCCGTCATCAAGAAGGGCGGCGCCCCCGACCAGCTTCTGGTGACCCTGAATCAGGACAAGGAGATGCTGGAAAACGGCCTCTCCTTCCCCGCCATTGACCGCTATCTGGCCCTCATCTACCCCAAAATGGCCACGGCGGTGGACTACCTGCCCCCTGACGCCACGGTGCTCATCAGCGAGTCCCCCCGGTTCATGGAGCGGTGCAAAAACTATCTCTGGCAGTTAAACGAGGACGTGACCGCCCTCGGGGAAAGCGGCCTTCTGCTGCCTGAGCTGGGCCGGCTCTGCCTCACCCCCGAGGAGCTGACGGCCTGCTTCGACAACTGGTCCGTGGCCTATCTGGACGCTTTCACCACCTCCCAGTATCCCCAGCGGCCCCGCTCGGTGGTCAACGTCACCGCCAAACAGCTCCCCTCCTACGGCGTCAGCCTGGAGACCGCCGTCTCCGACCTCTCCCACTATCTCACCGCCGGGTTTTCGGTGGTGGTGCTGGCGGGGAGCGAGCAGCGCTGTCTGAACCTTCAGACCCTCCTCCGGGAGCAGAAGGTGAAGTCCGCCGTAGACTTCCAGCTCCACGCCCTCCCCGAGCCGGGCCAGGCGGTGATCTGCTGTGGGGGGCTGTCCTCGGGCATGGAGTTCCCCGGGGCAAGGCTTGCCATCCTCACCGAAGGCTCCGCCGCCCCGGTGAAGAAAAAGCGGACCAAGGCCCCCACCAACCGGGAGAAGCTCAATTCCTACGCCGACCTTTCCATCGGGGACCTGGTGGTCCACCAGCAGTACGGCGTGGGCCGGTATCAGGGCATGGTGAAGATGCCCGTGGACGGGGTGGACAAGGACTATGTGAAGATCGCCTACGCCGGGGCCGACGTGCTCTACGTCCCCGCCACCCAGCTTGACATGGTGAGCAAGTACATCGGCGGGGGCGAGGACGCAAACGAGACAAAGAAGCTCTCCCGCCTGGGGGGCGGCGACTGGGAACGGCAGAAAGCGAAGGCCAAGAAGGCGGTTCAGGACCTTGCCAAGGGCCTTATCCAGCTCTACGCCCAGCGCCAGCGGCAGCCCGGCTTCGCTTTCTCTCCCGACTCTCCCTGGCAGAAAGAGTTTGAGGAGGATTTTCAGTACACCGAGACGGATGACCAGCTGCGCTGCATCGCCGAGATCAAGCGGGACATGGAGCAGAATAAGCCCATGGACCGCCTGCTCTGCGGCGATGTGGGCTACGGAAAGACGGAGGTGGCCTTCCGTGCCATCATGAAGTGCATCCTGGACGGCAAGCAGGCCGCCATTTTGGTGCCCACCACCGTCCTTGCCCGGCAGCACTACCTGACCGCCAAACAGCGCTTTGCCAAGTATCCGGTGGACGTGGAGGTCATCTCCCGGTTCCGGACCCCCGCCCAGATGAAGGAAACCCTGCGTAAATTGAGCGAGGGGGGCGTGGACCTGCTCATCGGTACCCACCGGCTTTTGCAGAAGGACGTGAAGTTCAAGAACCTGGGCCTTCTGGTGGTGGACGAGGAGCAGCGCTTCGGCGTCACCCACAAAGAGAAGCTGAAGGAGCTTGCCCGGCAGGTGGACGTGCTGACCCTCTCGGCCACCCCCATCCCCCGGACCCTCAACATGGCCCTTTCCGGCATCCGGGATATGTCCACCTTGGAGGAGCCGCCTTTGGACCGCCAGCCCGTCCAGACCTACGTCATGGAGCACGACTGGTCGGTCTTGGGGGACGCCATGCGCCGGGAGATCGAGCGGGGCGGCCAGGTCTACTACCTCCACAACCGGGTGGAGACCATCTCCCGCACCGCCAACCGTATTCAGGAGATGCTGGGGGAGGACGCCTCCGTGGCCATCGCCCACGGCAAGATGGCCCAGGAGGAACTGAACGACGTGATGACCCGCATGAGCGAGGGGGAGGTGGACGTTCTCGTCTGCACCACCATCATCGAAACGGGCATCGACATCCCCAACGTGAACACCCTCATCATCGAGGACGCGGACAAGATGGGCCTTGCCCAGCTCCACCAGATCCGGGGCCGGGTGGGCCGGTCCAACCGCCGGGCCTTCGCCTACCTCACCTTCCGCCACGGCAAGGTTTTGTCCGAAGTTGCCTCAAAACGATTGGGTGCAATCAGAGAGTTTGCCGAGTTCGGCTCGGGCTTCAAGATCGCCATGCGGGATCTGGAAATTCGCGGGGCGGGCAACGTCTTGGGCCCTGAGCAATCGGGCTTCCTGCTCAGCGTGGGCTACGATATGTACCTCCAGCTTCTGGAGGAGGCAGTGCTCACCGAGCGGGGAGAGAGCGCCCAGATCCCGGCGGAGTGCGCCGCCGACCTCACCGTCTCCGCCTCCATCCCTGACCGGTACGTCCCCTCGGCGGAGCAACGGATGGACCTTTACCGCCGCATCGCCCTCATTCGCACGGAGGCGGACGCCGACGACATGACCGACGAGCTTATTGACCGCTACGGCGACCCGCCCCGGCAGGTGAACAACCTCATCGCCGTGGCCCTCCTCCGGTCCGAGGCCGCCGTCTGCGGGGTGAAGGAGATGCTTCAGAAGGGCAATAACCTGGTCTTTGCCCTTCATGACTTTGACCTGAAGCGGGTGTCCCGGCTTTGCGGGGCCGAGCGCTGGAAGGGCCGGGTCCTCTTCTCCCCCGGGGAGAAGCCCGCCCTCACCCTGCGGCTCAAGAAGGGGGAGGACCCCCTGAAATTCGCCCGGGCCATAATCGAGGACTACAAGAAAGCGGGTGAGGACGCATGACCGATGAAGCGTATATGTCCCAGGCCCTCACCCTGGCCCGGGATGCCCTCGCCTCCGGCGACGTGCCCGTGGGCTGTGTCATTGTGGACGAGGCGGGCAATGTCATCGGCACCGGTCGCAACCGCCGGGAGGAGCGCCACGACGCCACCGCCCACGCGGAGATCGAGGCCATCCGCATGGCCTGCAAAGCCGTAGGCTCCTGGCGGCTCCACAAATGCAGGCTCTACGTCACCTTGGAGCCCTGCCCCATGTGCGCCGGGGCCATCGTCAATGCCCGCATTGCCGAGGTCCATTATGGGACACGGGAGGAGAAGACCGGAGCCTGCGGCTCGGTCCTCAACCTTTTTGAGGAGGGCTTCGGCTCCCGCCCCCGGCTCTACCGGGGCCCGCTGGAAACGGAGTGCGCCGGGGTACTGACCCGGTTCTTTACTGAAAAAAGACAAACTTCTCTTGAGATTTAATTCTTTTGTAACAACTTTTGCTTCAATCGTTTACATCTTCCGGGTATTATAATACTCGCAAGAGACAGTTTCTTTTCATTTCATTTTTATCCTCTTTCCTTACAAAGATGGCCGGGCGCCCTGAGCAAGCGCTTGGCTGTCTTTGTATTTTCACCTGTTTTCCCCGTTTCCCTCCTTCATCCTCTGTACTTTTTTCACAGTTTTGCATTTTCCTATTGACAACCTCATGCAAGCGTGGTATCATACGACACAAATCAAGACCTGATAGAGGCGCGGTTCTCATGAGTACCCTTTCACAAGGCCAGGCAAGCCGTGGATGGGAAAAGGGAGCGCCGCCGAAGGGAACGCCGGTGCCTGCCGGAGTTTGCCTGGGTCAACGGGAAATACCCGTTGGACTGTCACATGACCGTATGTGAAGCGCTATTGGGAGTTGAGCGGAGCGTCCGGCAGGCCTTTTTGGCCCCGGCTCCCTTTCCTCACCACGAGCGCTTTTCATAGAAAAAGCTGCCCGTGGTTTTTGTTGTGTATAGACAAACTCCCCGGCTGGCCGCAAAAAACCATTTGGAAAGGATCTGTCTATGATGAAAAGAATGCTGACTCTTACTCTGGCCCTCAGCCTGACCCTCACCCTGGCCGCCTGCGGCGGCAAGGCCGACCCCACCCCCACCCCCGACGCGGAAAACACCACCCCCGTCACCGAGAATACCACTCCCGTCGAGCTTTCCGGCGTGGAAGACGGCGTGCTCACCGTAGCCATGGAGTGCACCTACGCCCCCTACAACTGGACCCAGTCCGACGACTCTAACGGCGCCGTGCCCATCGTCAACAACCCCGGCTCCTACGCCAACGGCTACGATGTGACCATCGCCAAGAAGATCGCCGAGGCCAACGGCTGGGAGCTGGAGATCATGGCCATTGAGTGGGGCGGTCTCTCCCCCGCTTTGAAGGCGGGCACCGTAGATATGGTCATCGCCGGGCAGTCCATGACCGCCGACCGTATGGCCGAGGTGGACATGGCCGGCCCCTACTTCTACGCCACCATCGTCTGTGTCACCAAGGCCGGCTCTGAACAGGACGGGGCCATAGGTATCTCTGACCTCACCGGCACCTGCACCGCCCAGACAGGCACCATCTGGTACGACACCTGCCTGCCCCAGATCCAGGGCGCCGAACTGATGCCCGCCGCCGAGACCGCCCCCGCTATGATCATGGCCGTGGAGAGCGGCACCGTGGACTTCATCTGCACCGACATGCCCACCGCCATGGGCGCCTGCGCCACTTACGGCGACCTGGTGATCCTGGACTTCACCGCCAGCGACGACGACTTCGACGTCAGCGACGAAGAGATCAATATCGGCCTGTCCGTCCGCAAGGGCAATACTACCCTGCTGGACGCCGCCAACAAGGTCCTCTCCTCCATGACCGCTGAGGATTTCAACACCCTTATGAACGAGGCCATCGCCGTCCAGCCCGAGATTTGACCCCTACCCCTTATGAACCTCGGCAAACACGGCCTTGTTATCAAGGCCGTGTTTGCCCATTACTTTTCTTTTGGAAGGAGCCTGTGAACAGCATGGATAAGCTGATCCAACTGGGCAGCGACATCGCCCGGCTCTGGGCCGCCCACGGCCCCAACTACCTTCTGGGTATCCGCAATACCCTCATCCTTGCCATCGCCGCCACCGCCATCGGCTGTCTCATCGGTTTCCTCTGCGGCGTTTTGAACACTATCCCCTACACCAGGCAGGATCCTCTGCCCAAGCGATTCCTTCTGAAGCTCATTCGGGTTCTGGTCCGGGCCTATGTGGAGATCTTCCGGGGCACCCCTATGATGCTTCAGGCGGTGTTCATCTATTACGGCCTTCCTTATTTTACCGACGGCTCCATAGCCTTTAAGGGCATGAGCGGCATCTGGATGGCCTCATTGCTGGTAGTGTCCATCAACACCGGCGCCTACATGGCCGAAAGCGTCCGGGGCGGCATCATCTCCATCGACCCGGGCCAGACCGAAGGGGCCAAAGCCATCGGCATGAACCACGTCCAGACCATGACAAGCGTCATCCTGCCCCAGGCCCTTCGGAACATCATGCCCCAGATCGGCAACAACCTGATCATCAACATCAAGGACACCTCGGTGATGTTCGTCATCGGCTTCATCGAGTTCTTCGCCCAGCACCGGAACATCGTAGGCTTGAACATGATGTATTTCCCCTCCGCCTCCATTGAGATGATCGGCTACCTCACAATGACCCTCACCGCCTCCTTCCTCCTCCGGTGGGCGGAGAAGAAGATGGACGGGGACGCCAACTTCGAGCTGGTGCAGGAGGACGCCCTCACCATGTCGGCGGGCACCTACTCCTACCCGGACAAGGGCACCCCCTTTGACGAGCGGAGCAAGGAATACACCGGAAAGGGGGACGACTGATATGGCAGGACCTATTTTAGAGGTGCGCCACCTCTCCAAATCCTTCGGCGCCAACGTGGTCCTGCGGGACATTGACTTCACCGTCTCCCCCGGGGACGTGACCACCGTCATCGGCCCCTCCGGCTCGGGTAAGTCCACCCTTCTCCGGTGCGTCAACCTGCTGGAGACCCCCACCTCCGGGGAGATCGTCTTCCACGGCCAGAACGTGGCCGCCCGGGGGGTGGATCCCACCGCCTACCGCTCCAAGGTGGGCATGGTGTTCCAGTCCTTCAACCTCTTCAACAACATGACCGTGCTGGAAAACTGCACCGTGGGCCAGTGGAAAGTGCTGAAGCGGGATGCTGAGTCCGCCCGGCAGTCCGCCATGAACTACCTGGAGCAGGTGGGCATGGCCCCCTATATCAACGCCCGGCCCCGGCAGCTCTCGGGCGGTCAGAAGCAGCGGGTAGCCATCGCCCGGGCCCTTGCCATGGAACCTGAAGTCCTCCTCTTTGACGAGCCCACCTCCGCCCTGGACCCCGAGATGGTGGGCGAGGTCCTCACCGTCATGCAGGACCTGGCCCAGCGGGGCATGACCATGATCGTGGTGACCCACGAGATGGCCTTCGCCCGGGACGTGAGCAACCACGTGGTTTTCATGGCCGATGGCGTCATCGCCGAGGAGGGCGCCCCCGCCCAGCTCTTCCAGAACCCGCAGAACCCCCGGACCAAAGAGTTCCTCTCCCGCTTCCGCAATGCCTGAACCCATCCGAAGAACCGGACCAGAATGGTCCGGTTCTTTTTGCAGCTTATCTTGCATTTTGAGGGGAACTATTGTAGAATAAGAAGGAAATTTGCCATCCCTCGAAAGGAGACTCCCCATGTCCTACTTCAAGCGTACCTTCGTCCCCGCCCTTCTGGCGGCGATGCTGGTCTTTTCCGGCTGTCCCAAAAGCTATGCCTATTCGGATACCGACAGCCACTGGGCCCGGGAGGTCATTGACAAGGCCGCCTCCTACGGCCTGATGGAGGGCTACCCCGACGGCCGTTTCGGCGTGGGGGTGGACATGAAACGGGGCGAGTTCGTCACCGTCCTGTGCCGGATGATGGGCTGGGAGGGCGCCGCCATCCCAGCCGGCCTCTCCGACGTTGCAAGCCATTGGGCAGGGCCCTATGTGGCGGCCGCCGCCAACCAGGGCGTGGTGGACTTCGGCGTCCCCTTCCGCCCCGATGACCCCATCTCCCGTTTCGAGATGGCCCAGATGCTGGTTCGGGCCCTGGGCTACGACCATCTGGCCCGCTCGCTTTCCAAGACAGACCTGTCCCTCCCCTTTGCCGATGTGCCTGAAAGCAACGGCTATATCGCCATCGCCTACGATTTTGGTATCATCACCGGCGTGAAAGGCCCCAACGACACCCTGAATTTTCTTCCCTCTGACTCCGCGCCCCGGGAGCAGGCGGCGGCTATGCTGGTCCGCTGCTACGAGCGGTATTTCTCTGAAACTCAGTTCCGCCACGGCTTCTACGCTTTCGCCTCCTACGACCAGTTGGAGGTCGCCGCCTCCCTGGACGCCCTCAGCGTAGGCTGGGCCCAGCTCCAGTTCGTGGAGGACAAGCCTTTTCTCAACGACACCGCCGATCATGGCAACGACTGGGTGAAGCCCCAGGGGGCTGAAGAGGTCACCACCTTCCTGGCGGAGCGCTCCATCCCTTGCAATCTCAATGTGTTCGCCTCCGCTGCCACCTTTGCCTCCATAGAGGAGACGGCCCAGCGCCAAACCGCCATTTCCCTTCTGGTGGAGGCCGCCCGGCCCTATGCCGGCCTCACCATGGACGTGGAGGGGCTGAAAACCGAGCACCGGGAGGCCTACTCCGCCTTTATGACCGACCTCCGTGCCGCTCTTCCTCAGGATAAAACCCTTTACGTCTGTGTCCAGCCCGACACCTGGTTCGGCGGCTTTGACTACCGGGCCCTGGGGGAGATCTGCGACAAGGTGATCCTTATGGCCCACGACTACCAGTGGTCCTCCATCCCCGACTATTACCTGGGCACCGACAACACTTACTGCCCCGTGACCCCCATCGACCAGGTCTATACCGCTCTTCGGCACATAGCTGACCCCGACACCGGGGTGCAGGACAAGAGCAAACTGGCCCTTCAGATCTCCTTCAATACCACCGGCTTCCATGTGGACGGGGAGGGGCTTCTTCTAGATCAAACCTTCTACCACCCCGCCACCGCCACCATTGCCCAGCGGCTCAGTCAGCCGGACACCGTTTATACCTGGAACGAGCAAAGCCGCAACCCCGTCATCGAATACACCACCGAGAATGGGGAGCATTACCGGCTTTGGTATGAGGACGCCCAGAGCGTGGCTGAGAAGCTTCAACTGGCCCGGATGTTCGGGGTTCAGGGCCTGTCCATCTGGCGGCTTGGCATGATCCCCGATTACCCCGAGCTGCCTTATTATGATGTGCTCCATGTCCTGACCCGCTGATCCCCGCTTCTGTCCTATTCCATCATATCGGAGGCCCTGCCTGTATGAAAAAAGAACTTACTCCCTTCCAAAAACGCCTTGTAGAATTTCTGGTGATGACCGCCGGCTCCGCCATTGTGGCCGTGGGCGTCTACTTCTTCAAATTCCCCAACCATTTTTCTACCGGCGGCGTCTCCGGTCTTTCGGTGCTGCTGGGCAAGGTCATCCCCTCCAGCATCATCACCTCCAGTACCATGAACTCCATTTTGAATGTCATTTTTCTGGTTCTGGGCTTTTTGGTGCTGGATAAAGGCTTTGGCTTCCGCACCATCTACTGTACCGTCCTTTATACCGGCCTGGTTCAGGTCTTTGAGTGGGTCTGCCCTTTGACGGCGCCTCTCACCAATCAAAAGATGCTGGAGCTCTTCTTTGGCATTCTTCTCCCCGCCATTGGCGCCGCCCTCCTCTTTCATGTGGATGCCTCCACCGGCGGCATGGACATCGTCGCCATGGTCCTGCGGAAATTTTCCGGCCTGGACGTGGGCAACGCCCTCCTCTGCTCCAATGTGTTCATCGCCTTCTCCGCCCTCTTCATCTTTGATATCGAGACCGGCCTTTTCTCCATCTTGGGTCTCGCCCTCAACTCGGTGGTGGTGGATTGGGTCATGGGCTCCCTCAACCGGAAGAAGGCTTTTATGGTGGTGACCCGAAACCCGGAGAGCGTCTGCAAATTTATCATCGAGGGCATGAACCGCAGCGCCACCATCTGGGATGCCAAGGGCGCCTATACCCACCATGACGAGTACGTGGTGCTGACGGTGCTTTCCATCCACCAGTCGGTACTGCTTCGGGCTTACCTGCGGAAGACGGACCCCCACGCCTTTATCTTAGTCACCACTTCTTCCGAGATTTTCGGCAAGGGTTTCTTATCTGCGTAATTCCACTCCTTCGGGGCGTGTGGACGTGTCTTCCGTAGCGCTCCTTCGTCGCTGACGGCTGACCAGCCCCACGCCTTTATTTTGGTAACGACCTCCTCCGAAATCTTCGGTAAGGGCTTCTTATCTGCATAATTTGAATGGCTTTCGTGCGCCGGGCCCTTCCTTCGTACCAATAGGACAGCCTGGGGAGGGATCCAATGGGAGGGGGCCCGCAGCCCCCCTCCTTTGGTCGTTGAGAGAGGAAGTCCAGAGGGAGAGAGTTTCAACTCTCTCCCTCTGGTGTCCTTTCGCTTCCTTTCCCACACGGGAAAGGAAGGCCCCTGGCAGGGAAAAAGAGCTTAAAAATAATGTAAGTTCCACGAAAAAATCGGTGCTCCAGCCGGGATGGCCGAAAAGTTGACCTTCTCGTTCTTTTTCCCCTTCTTTCTCCGTCGGGAAATGGTAAAATTTGGATATCCCGACCAAACCACCGAGAAAGAAGGAGATTTTATGCCCTTCCTCCGCAAGAAAGGTCTTTTTGAAAGCAACAAGATCCTATACCTCCCCATCGACACTGTCACCCCAAACCCCAACCAGCCCCGCAAGCACTTTTCTCCCGAGGGGCTTCAGGAGCTCTCCGCCAGCATTGCCGTCCACGGCATTCTCCAGCCCCTCTCGGTCCGCCGGACAGAAGCGGGCTATGAGCTCATTTCCGGGGAGCGGCGGCTCCGGGCCGCACGGCTGGCCGGGCTCACCGAGATCCCCTGTCTTCTGGTCTCCGCCGATGAGAAGGAATCCTCCCTCCTGGCCCTCATTGAGAACGTCCAGCGCCGGGACCTGGACTTTTGGGAGGAGGCCACGGCCCTCCAGACTCTTTTGGAGGCCTCCCACCTCTCTCAGGAGGCTTTGGCCAAACAGATCGGCAAAAGCCAGTCCGCCATCGCCAACAAACTGCGGCTTTTAAAGCTCTCCCCCACCGCCATCCGGCTCCTCCGAGAAAACGGCTTTACCGAGCGCCATGCCCGCTCCCTTCTTCGTCTCTCTGACCCCGCAGACCAAGAGCGGGCCGCCCGTTACATCATTGACCGCCAGCTTACCGTGGCCAAGACCGAGGAATATGTGGACGCCCTCCTTGCCCCACCTAAACCCAAACCTCCCAAGCCCATCTTTATTCTGAAGGACGTCCGCCTGTTCCTCAACACCATCACCCGTGGTCTGTCCATGATGCAGTCCGCCGGCGTCCAGGCTGACTGCCAGCGGCAGGACACCGACGATGAAATTTTATTGACCATCCGCATCCCCCGCTGAGTTGTACTTCCCGTCCCCCAAACCCAGGAACATTTCTCCAGGAGTGCCCCTGGGTTTTTCTGTCTCTTAAAATTGCCCTCTTGTCCTTGATTTTTACTAAGAGAAAATGTTTCACGTGAAACATTTTCTCTTGGAGAGGAGGAGCAACGAAATGAATGAGCTTTTGGGCCTTGCCCAAAAGCAAACGATATGAAGTTTGCTCCGACGACGTTCCACGTGAAACATTTTATTTTCTCTTCCCTATTGAAAACCGCCGTCGAAATCGGTATAATAAGGTTTACCTACCTTATTTCCTTTTAGAAAGGATGTAACCCATGGCAAAATGTATCGCCATTGTGAATCAAAAGGGCGGCGTGGGTAAAACTACCACCTGTGTGAACCTGGCTTCCGCCTTGCGCGCCAAGGGAAAGCGGGTCCTGGTCTGTGACTTCGATCCTCAGGCCAACGCCACCTCCGGCTTCGGCGTGGACAAAACCACCGCCAACCCTAGTATCTACGAGGTCCTTATCGAAGGCGTGGAGTGCCGTAAGGCTATCGTCCATACTCCATACTGCGACGTGATCCCCGTCAACAAGTCCCTAGCCGGCGCCGGCATCGAGATGATCGGCCTGCCTGACCGGGAACACCTTTTGAAGAAGGCCCTGGACTCGGTGGCAGAAGACTATGATTTCATTCTCATTGACTGCCCCCCCTCCCTGGAACTGCTGACTTTGAACGGCCTCTGCGCCGCCCGCTCGGTGCTGGTGCCCGTCCAATGCGAGTACTACGCTCTGGAAGGCCTTTCCGACCTTTTGGGCACGGTGCGTATCGTCAAGCGGTCTCTGAATCCGGATATTTCTATGGAGGGCGTGGTCCTTACCATGTACGACAGCCGCACCAACCTCTCCATGCAGGTGGCGGAGGAGGTCAAGCGCCACTTCCCCGGCCAGGTCTACGCCTCCGTCATCCCTCGGACTGTCCGGCTTTCCGAGGCCCCCAGCCACGGCAAACCCATCGACGCTTACGACCCCTATTCCCGCGGTACCGAGGCCTACGCCAACCTGGCCGGCGAGGTCATCGCCGCAAATTCCTGACGTACCTACCTTATAAATACATACACAGAAAGGACTGATGTTTATGGCTACAAAAGGTGGTTTGGGCAAGGGCCTGGGCGCGCTTTTAGGCGACGCCGCCCTTCAGGACCAGCAGGAGGGCCAGGGCTCCCTCTCCCTCCCCATCTCCCAGGTGCAGCCTGCCATGAATCAACCCCGGAAACGGTTTGACGAGGAGGCTTTGGCCGATTTGGCCGACTCCATCCGCACCCACGGCATCATCCAGCCCCTCACCGTCCGGCGTTTGAGCTCAGGCTACTACCAGATCATCGCCGGCGAGCGCCGCTGGCGGGCCGCCAAGCTGGCGGGGCTGAAGGAAGTACCCGCCGTGGTCATCGAGGCCGACGACCGGAAGGCCGCCGAGCTTGCCATGATCGAAAACCTCCAACGGGAGGACCTGAACCCCATCGAGGAAGCCAACGGCTTTAAGGTCCTCATCAAGGAGTACGGCCTCACCCAGGAGGAAGTGGCCCAGCGCCTCGGCAAGGCCCGGCCCACCATCTCCAACGCTTTGCGGCTTTTGGAGCTGCCCGACGCCGTCTGCCAGCTTCTGGAGGAGGGCCGGCTCTCCGCCGGCCATGCCCGGGCTCTGCTGGCCGCTCCCTCCAAATCCGTCCAGAGGAACATTGCCCAACGGGTCATCGAGGAGGGGCTTTCCGTCCGGCAAACCGAGGCCGCCGTCAAGCAGGCCCAGAAATACGCCGAAGAGGGAGAAAAGCCCGAAAAGGACAAGCCTGCGGACCCCTACAAAATGTACCGGGACGCCGCCGCCAAGGAGCTTTCCGACCGGTTCGGCCGAAAGGTGTCCATCGTCCACGGGGCCAAAAAGGGCAAAATCGAGCTGGAATACTACGATGACAATGACCTGAACGCCCTGTTGGACCTTCTGGAGCAGGTGAAAAAATCTGGAAACGCTTCCGAAGGGGGTCCGAAGAAGTGAATCCTCAGACCCCGGAGCAGGAAGCCCCCCAGCGCCGCCCCCGAAAGTCCTCCCAGTCCCGGCGGCCCTCGGTGCTGAGCTATCTCATCATCCTTTTCTTCATCGCCTTTCTGCTGCTGATGATCGCCTACTTTCAGCAGCAGCGGCTGAACAACGAGACCACCAGCGACGCCCTGAAACAGTCGGCCTCCGCCGTCCAGTCCCTCAATATCCTCATGGAGGAGAACCAAAGCCTGAAAGAGCAGTTGGAAGCCAAGGACCGGGACATCGCCGCCGCGGAGCAGAAGGCCCAGGATAATCTTCAGACTGCCTGGGATAAGGAACAGATTGCCGTGGCCATGAACCAGCTGAATACCCTTCGGGCCTTATACAATCAGTCCCGCTACCGGGAGGCCCGGGGCCTCCTCAGCGAACTGGGTGAGGAGGGTCAGGCCCAGGTGCGGACCCTTTTGGAAGAGGCCGCAAATCTGCTCAGCCAGGAGGACCGGGGCATCTACGATCCTCTCAACGCCTGGGACCAGCTGATCAGTTGGTTAAATTAACTTTGTGTTGAAATCCATTGATAAGGAGAGATCTCAATTATGCTGGACATCAAGTTTATTCGGGAGAACCCCGACATTGTGAAAGAGAACATCAAGAAGAAGTTTCAGGACGAGAAGCTGCCCCTGGTGGACCAGGTCATCGGCCTGGACAGCCAGCGGCGGACCGCCATCGGCCAGGCGGAGGAGCTGAAGGCCCAGCGGAACAAGCTGAGCAAGGCCAACGGCCCCCTGTTCGGCCAGCTCAAGAAGGCGGAAGGCCAGGAGAAAGACAAGCTCCAGGCCCAGATCGACGCCAACATGGCCCAGGTGAAGGCCGACGAGGAGGAGCTGGAGCGGCTGGACAAGACGGTGGCCGAGCTGGAGGAAAAAATTCGCCGCATCATGCTGGTGATCCCCAACATCATCGACCCCTCGGTGCCCATCGGCCCTGACGACAGCGCCAACGTTGAGGTGGAGCGGTTTGGTGAGGCCGCGGTGCCCTCCTTCCCTATCCCCTACCACACCGAGATCATGGAATCCTTTGACGGCATCGACCTGGACGCCGCCGGCCGGGTCTCCGGCGCCGGGTTCTACTACCTTCTGGGCGACATTGCCCGGCTTCACGAAGCGGTGCTGGCCTACGGCCGGGACTTCATGATAAACAAGGGCTTTACCTACTGCATCCCTCCCTTTATGATCCACGGCAACGTGGTGGAAGGGGTCATGAGCCAGACGGACATGGACGCCATGATGTACAAAATCGAGGGGGAGGACCTCTACCTCATCGGCACAAGCGAGCACTCCATGATCGGCCGGTTCATCGACCAGATCATCCCCCAGGAGAAGCTGCCCCAGACCCTCACCTCCTACTCCCCCTGTTTCCGGAAGGAGAAGGGGTCCCACGGCATCGAGGAGCGTGGCGTATACCGCATCCACCAGTTCGAGAAGCAGGAGATGATCGTGGTCTGTAAGCCCGAGGAGTCCAAGGACTGGTACGAGAAAATGTGGCGGTACAGCGTGGAGCTCTTCCGTTCCATGGATATCCCCGTCCGGCAGCTGGAGTGCTGCTCCGGCGATCTGGCCGACTTGAAGGTAAAGTCCTGCGACATCGAGGCCTGGTCTCCCCGGCAGCAGAAGTATTTCGAGGTCTGCTCCTGCTCCAATCTGGGGGATGCTCAGGCCAGAAGGCTGAAGATCCGCTACCGGGACGAGGAGGGCAAGATCCAGCTTGCCCACACCCTGAACAACACCTGTGTGGCCCCTCCCCGGATGCTCATTGCATTGCTGGAGAACAACCTCCAGGAGGATGGGTCGGTGAAGATCCCCGAGGTACTGTGGCCCTATATGGGTGGGACGAAAATGCTGGTGCCGAAGAAATAAGATTTTTCGTCTGTCAGATGGATGAGTTGCATTTTTTCAACTGCGCTTTCTTTTTCCCCGGGGGCCATCTTTTCGTGAAAAGAATTGGCCCCCGGCCCCCCCAAGAAAAGCCTCTGCCGATTTTGTTTCCGGCTTATATGGAATATTAGAATAGCTCCTCCAGCCCCGCTGCCGCTACCGTCCAGCAACCCCCTTTGGAAAATCGCCTCTGACCGGGAAGCGCCTGGGTGATACAGTTCCATAGAAAGTCAAGACCATTCCTTTTGATGGCAGGATTTGCAAAACCGGAACGTTCCACGTGAAACATTTTGGAGGTGACGGGCCATAAAGCGATTGCGTTCTGTTATATTGTCTCTTGCGATTGCGTTCTGTTGTCTTTCCTCCCCTGTTCTCGGGGTGGAGGAGGGGTCCAAGCCCCGGTTTGAGGACGTGAAGGACACCGACTGGTTCGCCCCCTATGTGGAGGTCTGCGTGGAAGAAGGGCTGATGCAGGGCACCGGGGATGGGAAGTTCGAGCCCCAGCGGGAGCTGACCATAACTGAGGCCATGGTTTTGACTGCCCGGCTCCACGCCACACTGGCGGGGGAGAGAGTCCCCACTTATCCCCTTCCTGACGACCCCAATGATTTGGTACAAATTTATGACGAGGCAGGGGCCCAAGTGGGAAATTTCAGTGACATTCAGGTCACTATGATGGCTTCTCCCAGAGAACCGATGTTTCTTCAGTTGGATGACAGTTTATTGGAACAAGTGGGGACTGAGGCTCATCTCATGTTGACCATTGATGTGCGTGGATTAGGATACTATACCTCTTTCCGAGACCGCTTTCAGGAAAAAGCCTTTGTCCATGAAAGCGCGGGCTATGAGGAACACTTGAGGCAATCGGGAAAACTGGAGCGAGGCTATGCCTTCACCCAGGAAGAGGATGACCTGTGGCCCCTTTTTATGGGCCTTTCCCACTATCTGGAAAGCAATGGGGATGTTTACCGCTCCATGATGAGGGAGTGGTGGCGAGACGAAAACCTCTACCTGACACAACTGTCAGCAGTGGACGGAGTTGATCCACTCTTCGCCCTGGAGAGTGCTTGGATGGAAGATGACGGCCTGTTGGCCACGGAACACATGGCGGGGCACACCCTAGAAGAGCTGTCCAGGCTCAGCGAGGAGGAATTCCTCTCCTGGTCCTGTTATCGGGGAGATCTGGCGGCTATGCTCTGGGCAGTCACAGGGGAGGCAGTGTGTCCTCCTCTCCATGACCAAACGCCGCCCGACAGTCAATCAGAGGCCGCCATAGCTCTCTATCAGGCTGGCATTTTGAACGGCGTAGACAAGGCTGGTACATTCCATTCTCTGGGCAGCCTGACCCGGGCTGAGGCGGCAACCATGCTGGCCCGGGTATTACGGCCCGAACTTCGGGGCCGGTAGAAAAGGTCTAAAACACATAGGAGGACGGAAAATGAAGGGTTTTATGACCGGGTTCAAGCAGTTCATCGCCCGGGGAAATGTGATGGACATGGCGGTGGGCGTCATCATCGGCGGGGCCTTCTCTGCCATCACCACCTCCCTCATCAATGACATCATCATGCCTATTCTGGGTATTTTCACCGGGTCCATCTCCTTCGCGAACATGGCGGTGGAGGTGAACGGGGCCGTTATCGGCTACGGCAACTTCATCCAGGCCGTTCTTAACTTCCTGGTGATGGCCTTTGTGGTGTTCTGCCTAGTGAAAGCCATGAACGCCATGCACCGGAAGAAAGAGGAGGATCCCGCTCCTGCCCTGGAGCCCAAGCCCACAGGTGAGGAGAAGCTGCTCATGGAAATTCGGGACTTACTGAAGGAGAAATAATGGACGAGAAAGAACAGAAGACCCCACAAGACCAGCCAAAAGAGGAGATCAAATATGCCACCCCCATGCAGCGGCTGTGGGCCTGGGTGGGCGTTGTTTACATGGTCATTCTGACCCTGTTGACCACATACGCCCTGAGCCATGGGGACTACCTGCGGGGCATCGGGCCCCTGATGCTCTCCCCTGCCCTCTGCGGGCTGGGGGCCTCCGCCATTCTGCGCTACCGCCAGGGCAAAGGCCGGGGCGGGCTGTGGGCCTGTATTCTGGTGGCCGGGGGCTGCTTTGTCATGGCGGCGCTGGGCATTGTGCGAAGCATCCCCGCCATTCTGAGCCAGCTTTGAGGTGGACACCATGAAAGACATTGTGACACAAGGACTTCAGGAAATGGGAATCACACCGCCTGACGGGGCGGTGGACAAGCTGGTAGAGTATGGACGGCTCCTTTTGGAGCAGAACAAGGTCATGAACCTGACCGCCATCACAGAGCCGGATCAGGTGGCGCGGCTGCATTTTCTCGATTCCGCCGCCATTTTGAAGTGGGATGCGGAACAGCGGGGCGCCGGGGGACGAACGACGGCTCCCACCTGGCTGGCAAACAAGACCGTCATTGACGTGGGCACCGGGGCCGGGTTCCCCGGCATGGTACTGAAAATTCTGGAGCCCTCCATCTCCCTCACCCTGGTGGACAGTTTGGGCAAGCGAGTGGTCTGGTTGGAAAAAGTGTGTGAAGCACTTTCCCTTGACGGAGTGCGGTGCCTTCACGCAAGAGCGGAGGAGCTGGCGTTGGATCCCGGCTTCCGGGACGGCTTCGACGTGGCGGTTTCCCGGGCGGTAGCCGCTTTCCCCGCCCTCTGCGAGCTGTGTCTTCCCTATACGAAGGTGGGAGGACGGTTTGCCGCCATGAAGAGCGTGGAGAGCGGCGAGGAGGTCCAAAGCGGGCAGAACGCTGTCAAACGCTTGGGGGGCAGGCTGCTAAAGCCCCACGACTACCCCATCCCGGGGACCGAGGTCACCCACCGGCTGGTGGGGGTGGAAAAGACCGCTCCCACCCCCAAGGGACTCCCCAGGAGCTGGGGAAAAATCAAAAAAAGTCCGCTGTAAAGGGATTTTTGTGGGTACAAATCGACAAAAGTCCTTGAAGACAGGCTTGAAATATGTTATAATCATGTTTAAACTGGGAGGTTATTGGGGATGGCTACTGCAATTGCTGTTACCTCCGGCAAGGGAGGGACCGGAAAAACCTCTCTGGTCGGCGCGGTGGGCTCCTGTCTGGCTGCGTTGGGCCATCCCACCCTATGCATCGACATGGACGTGGGACTGCGGAATCTGGATCTGACCCTGGGGCTCAGCGACCGGGCGCTCATGGACTTCACCGACGTGGCCCAGGGGCGGTGCCCCCTTCAGCGGGCGGTGGTGGAGCACCCCGACATCAAGGGGCTGTTTCTGCTGACCGCGCCCTACACCCTGCCGGGAAGCCTCACCGAGGAGGCCGTGGGGGAACTGCTGCGGCAGGCCCGTGAGCTTTACGACTACATTCTTTTGGATGCCCCCGCTGGGCTGGGAGAAGGGTTCCAACTGGCGGTGTGCGGCTGTGACCGGGCCATTGTGGTCTCCACCACCGACGCCTCCGCCCTCCGGGACGCCCAGCGGACCGTGGGAGAACTGACCCAGCGGCAGGTGGAGCAGGTCCACCTGGTGGTGAACCGGGTGCAGCCCAAGCTGCTCCGGAAGCTCCACACCACCATCGACGACGCCATGGACACGGCGGGGCTGCCTCTTTTGGGGGTGGTGCCCGAGGACAGTTTGGTGACCTTGTGCGCCAATCAGGGTGCGCCCCTCATTCTGCGAACCAACAAAGGCGCAGCAGTGGGGTATCGAAATATCGCACTGCGGCTGGACGGAAGAAAAATACCTGTAATGAGGATACGATAAAAGCGCGGAGCGGCGGGATGCGAGGGGGATAACGACAGAGCGGAGCAAAATTTCGGTGGGGGCGAAGCCCCGGAGAAATTTTGCGAAGTCGGCGGAGTTATATCCCCGAGCGGTCATCCCGGTGCGGAGCGTGACAGCCCCAAAGCCCCACAGACAAAATTGTTCCACCGCGTTTGGACGGGAGAAGATGCCGGTCATGAAGATACGGCAGAAGCGCCGAAGCGTGAGAAAGCGGGATGAACCCGTAAAAACCCAACCATAACAATCTGCAGAAAGGAAGGATCGCCATGAACATTGCTCTTTTATGCCACGACCGAAAAAAAGAACTGATGGTGCAATTCTGCACTGCCTATTCGGGCATCTTGGGCAAACACAACATCTGCGCCACCAACACTACAGGGCGTGTAGTCTCAGAGGCCACGGGCCTGCCCATCACCCTCTACCTCTCCCATGAGCACGGCGGCAGCCAACAGATCGGGGCCCGGATCGCCTACAACGAGATCGACATGGTGCTCTTCCTTACCGACCCCCAGGACCATGAGCTGGACAAGGACCTGGACTACATTACGCGGCTCTGCGACCAGTACAACATCCCCTTCGCCACCAACGTGGCTACGGCGGAAATGCTCATCATGGGCCTTGCCCGGGGCGATTTGGACTGGCGTGAGATCCTTCGGGGCAGCAGCAGCCCCTTCCTTCTCTGAGAGAGAGGTTTTAAGCGCCTCCCGGACAGACCGGAGGCATTTACCGTGCAGAACGGGCATGAGTAACCGCACACCGCCGGACAGAGAGGAGCCCCACGGCTGGAAGGGCTCTGCGGCAAGGCGCGGCGAAAGACGGCCCGGGAGCGGGGGCGGAGACGCCCACGGCCACCTCCCCGTAACAGGAGGACAAAGGGCGGACTTTGACATGGTCCCGGGGCGGCTTGCCGCCCGGAGGCCGGGTCAAAGTGTGCTGAACATGGGTGGCACCACGGAAGCAAGGCGCTTTCGTCCCGTGATCTTTCCCTTGAAGGGGGAAATGGCGGGATGGGAGCGCCCGTTTTTATATCTTGATTATTTTTTTCGTGAAAGGATGATCCTCATATGGAGAAAGTGAAAGCAAGGACCCTGTCGGGGTTCATGGAGCTGCTGCCCCGGCAGCAGGTGCAGTTCGAGCGGGTAAAGGGAGTGCTGGAGGAGAGCTACCGGCGCTACGGCTTTACCCCTTTGGACACCCCCATCATCGAGGCCAGCGAGGTATTGCTTGCCAAGGCCGGGGGCGAAACAGAGAAGCAAATTTACCGCTTCCAGAAGGGGGACAACGACCTGAGCCTGCGGTTTGATTTGACCGTGCCCCTTGCAAAGTATGTGGCTCTCCACCAGAACGAGCTCTCCTTCCCCTTCCGCCGGTATCAGATCGGCAAGGTCTACCGGGGGGAGCGGGCCCAGCGGGGCAGGTTCCGGGAGTTCTACCAGGCGGACATCGACATCATCGGGGACGGCAGCCTGGACATCATCAATGAGGCGGAGATCCCCGCTGTCATCTATCAGACTTTCACTGCCCTTGGGCTCAAGAGGTTCCAGATCCGGGTGAACAACCGGAAGCTCCTCAACGGCTTCTACGCCATGCTGGGCTGGGAGCACAAGGCCGGGGACATTATGCGCACAGTGGACAAGCTGCCCAAGATCGGGGCGGAGAAGGTGGGGCTTATGCTCTGCGACGACCTGGGGCTGGACCAGGATGCGGCGGGGGATATCGTGTCCTTTATGGCCATCAAGGGCTCCAACGCGGAGGTGCTGGCCGCCCTGGAGGCCTACCGGGGCCGGAACCAGGTCTTTGACCAGGGCCTTAGCGAGCTGACCACCGTGGTGAAATACCTGGGAGATTTCGGGGTGCCCGAGGAGAATTTTGCGGTGGACCTGACCATCGCCCGGGGCCTCGATTACTACACCGGAACGGTGTATGAGACCTTTATGACCGACCACCCGGAGATCGGCGCCATCTGTTCCGGCGGCCGGTATGATAACTTAGCGGAATATTATACCGAAAAACAACTCCCCGGAGTTGGCGTTGCCATTGGTTTGACCCGGCTGTTTTACGTTTTGCAGGAACAGAGGATGCTGAATGAGGCGCTGCCCACCGCCCCCTGTGACGTGCTGGTGCTGCCCATGACCGAGGACCTCTCCCCTGCCATCGCCTTTGCCACCGCCTGCCGGAGCGGCGGAGTGCGGGCCCAGCTCTACACCGAGCCCAAGAAGTTCAAGGCCAAGATGAACTACGCCGACAAGATCGGGGTGCCCTTTGTGGCTTTCCTTGGCGAGGACGAGGTGGCAAACAGCGTTGTGTCGTTGAAGGACATGGTATCCGGAGGCCAGGAGAAGGTGGCCCTCAGTGAGGCGCTGGGGTGGCTGAAGGAACGGCTGGCAAAACGGAACCAGGGGCCGGTGATTCAGGGGTAAGGAGTTTCCCTTGACAAAAAGCGACGGGTTTCGCTGGGAACCTTTTGAGAAAAAGAACGTCTAACCATGTGGGAAAGGGCCGCCCGGCGGCCCACCACACTTATTAGCGGAGGTACTTATCATGAAAAAACAACTTGTTTGCGCCCTGCTCTGCGGGGCATTGTGCCTCACCCCCACGTTAGCGGCGGGGGTGGAGGAAAAGTTTCCGGCGGTGGCGGAATACCCGGGTTTTGCCGATGTGGTAACGGGCAGCTGGTACGAGGCCGCTGCCATCACCTGCTACGAGGTGGGCCTTATGAAGGGCACCAACCTGGGCTTTGAGCCCGGCAAGGTCCTTTCCCGGGCAGAGTGCGTCACCATCGCCGCCCGGATCCGGGAGGCCCTCACCGGGAAGGCCATTCCCGGCGAGAAAGCCAGCCCCTGGTACCAGGGCCATGTGGACTATCTGAAGGCTGACGCCCCGGCGGACTTTGACTGGAGCGGCCTGGAATCCACCGCCACCCGGCAGGACTTCCTGGACTTTTTGGCTCTGGCGGTGGCGGGATATGAAGCCCAATTCCCCGCCATCAACGCCATTGAGGCCCTGCCCGATGTGGCGGACGGCAAGACGGTCCTCTGGTTCTACAACGCCGGTATTCTCACCGGGAAGGACAAGTACGGCACTTTTGACGCGGCGGGGTCCCTTTCCCGGGCGGAGGGGGCGGCCATGGTGGCCCGGCTGGTCCGGGAGGAACTGCGGCTCAGCTTCACCCCGGAGAGCTACGCCCCCTTTGAGGCCGCCTACCTGACCCCGGGTACCGTCATGTTTGACACGGGGGTGAAAGCGGATGAATTCCTCATTACCATCAACAACGCCATCACCGCCTGGGAGACCACTTTGGGGGAGGATTTCAACTGGCACTATGTCTGGACCGACGGGAAGTCGGTGCTGGACCATGTGAAGGAGGATTCCCTGTCGGCCCTGGGGGTCACTGCCAAGCAGGGGACTCAGGCTTATCAGGATTTCGACGTGCAGGTCTACTATGCCCGGTACATCAGCATCACCGGGGAGACCCTGGCGCCGGCCCAAGGCGCGGCGGTCTGAAGGCCCGCTTCCCCTAATACAATTTGTATTTTTCCTATTTTATATTACATACAGGAGTGATCGACATGGACAACTGCAAGACCGGGTTCCGCAGCCACAACTGCGGGGAGCTGAGGATGGCCAACGTGGGCGAGACCGTCACCCTCTCCGGCTTCCTGGAGAACTTCCGGGAGGTGGGCAGCGAGCTGGGCTTCGCCGTCCTCCGGGATTTCTACGGCACCACCCAGGTGGTGGCGGAGACCGAGGAGATGGTGAAGGCCATCAAGGCCCTCAACAAGGAATCCACCATCCAGGTCACGGGCGTGGTACGGGAGCGGGACAGCAAAAACCCCAACATGCCCACCGGCGACATTGAGGTGGTGCCCTCCGCCATCACGGTGCTGGGCAAGTGCCAGCACAATGAACTGCCCTTCCAGGTGACCCGGAGCCGGGAGGCCGACGAGAGCCAGCGGCTGAAGTACCGCTATCTGGACCTGCGAAATCCCGAGGTGAAGAAAAACATCATCCTGCGGACCCAGGTGGTGGCCGCCCTGCGGAGCGCCATGCTGGACCACGGCTTTATGGAGATCACCACCCCCATCCTCACCGTGTCCTCCCCCGAGGGCGCCCGGGACTACCTGGTGCCCTCCCGGAAGCACCCGGGCAAGTTCTACGCCCTGCCCCAGGCCCCCCAGCAGTTCAAGCAGCTTTTGATGGCCTCGGGCTTCGACAAGTATTTCCAGATCGCCCCCTGTTTCCGGGACGAGGACGCCCGGGGCGACCGCTCCCCCGGCGAGTTCTATCAGCTGGATATGGAGATGGCCTTCGCCGGGCAGGAAGACGTGTTCGCCGTCATCGAGGACGTGCTGCCCCCCATCTTTGCCAAGTACGGCACCTATGACCGGGCCTCCTCCGCGCCTTTTCTTCGTATCCCCTACGCCGAGGCCATGGAGAAGTACGGCAGCGACAAGCCCGACCTGCGCATCGACCTGACCGTCACCGATGTGACCGAGCTGGTGGGCAGCTGCGGCTTTGAGCCCTTTGCCGGGAACACGGTGAAGGCCGTTGTGGTCTCTGACTTTGAGGGCACCCGGAAGCAAATCGACAAGCTGTGCGCCGACGTGGAGGTGCAGAGCGGCAACAAGGCCTACTGGTTCCGGCTGGACGAGAACGGCGAGCTGGTGGGCGGTATCAGCAAGTTCCTCCAGGACAGCAAGCAGGCGGTCATTGACGCTCTGGGGCTGAAACCCAACACCTTTGTGGGCCTTGCCGCCGGGAAAAAGCCGGCGGCCCAAAAGACGGCAGGCGTGCTTCTCAAGACCGTGGGCGCTTTCTGCCCCAACCACTTTGACAAGGAGCAGTACGCCTTCTGCTGGATCGTGGACTTCCCCATGTACGAAATTGGAGAGGAAAGCGGGGCGCTGGAATTCTGCCACAACCCCTTCTCCATGCCCACCGGCGGACTGGAGGTGCTGGAGAAGGCCGCCAAGGGAGAGATCGACCCCTTGACCATCGCCGCCCAGCAGTACGACATTGTATGTAACGGCATTGAGCTTTCCTCCGGCGCCGTGCGGAACCACGACCCGGAAATCATGATCGAGGCCTTCCAGCTGGTGGGCCTGGGCGAGGAGGACGTGAAGGCCAAATTCCCCGCCATGTACAACGCCTTCACCTACGGCGCGCCCCCCCACGCCGGCGTGGCCCCCGGCGTGGACCGGATGGTGATGCTCCTCTCCGGCGAGGAGACCATCCGGGAGATCATCCCCTTCCCCATGAACAAGAACGCCCAGGACCTGATGATGGACGCACCTTCTGTTGTGACCCAGGCCCAGTTGGATGAATTGCATATCGCCGTGACGGCGACGGAGGAAGAATAAAAATGATGCGTGGGCGGCGATGTCTTTTGCTGGTGGTCTCCCTCTGCTGCCTCACCGGCTGCGGGGCCCGGTACTCCCGGCAGGCTTTGCCCGCCGGCCCTGCGGCCTCCCCTTCCCCGTCCGCCGCGCCCACGCCGTCACCGGAAAGGACCGCCGACCCGGTCCCGGAAACGGTTGAGCCTACACAAACGCCCATCCCGGTCCCTGACCCCCCGGAACTGGAGGTCACGCTGACCCCGCCGGAGGAGGGTGAGGTCTGGGGCACACGGGCCTTGCTGGTAGAGTACCGGGATGTGGAGGGAAACCTTCTGTTTGAGGGGGACCTGTCGCTACCCTATGCGCCCGAAGCGGAGGGCGGGCTTTTGGCGGTGGAGGAATACTGCCGGGAATGGATGGAGGCAACCCTTGGCCGGGCGGAGACCGGCATGGACACCGCCCGGACCCTCGCCCAGCAGGGGCATATTCCCATTTGCTACCTTTATTTTCACGGTGGGATATCCTTCTCCCGGGGAGACCTGGCACTGCTCACCGCCTATGAGGAGGGATACCTGGGCGGCGCCCACGGGTTTCACAATTCCTACTCCACGTGGTTCGACCTGTCCACCGGGGCAGAGCTGACACTTGCCGACCTGTTTTCTGACTGGGAGGACGCCCGGGCGGCCATCTGGACCGAGCTGGAGCCCCAGGTGAAGGAATATGAACCGGCCCATGAGGGTATCTCCCAGCGGGCCGATGAGGGTCTGGAGAATGCGGCCTTCTTCCTTGAGGAGGACGGTTTGACCATTCACTACAATGAGTACGCCATTGCGGCCTATGCTTTTGGCAGTTTTGAGTTCTTTGTCCCCAAGGAAGCTCTGTCTGGGCTGACTGCCTATCCCATTTGGGACTGAACCAACAGGAAAAGAGGAGATCACATGAACCAGAATGAAGATTTTTTGCACTTGATGGACCCGCTGCCCGCCGATATCCAGCGGCGAAAGGACGCAGGGGACATTGAGGGAGCCTTGCGGCTCATTGAGAAGGTGCTGGCCGAAGGCAAGCAGCCCGAGCTGGAACCCCGGCTCCGGGCGGAGGCCCACCGGCTGCCCCTTATTGAGCGGAACTACCCCTACACCAGGGAGGAAGCCATTTCCCTTTTCCGGGAAGAGTGGCCGGAGTTCACTGAGGCCCAGTTTGACGCCCTGGTGGAAGGCCGCCGCATCGACTGGCGGTATGTGCGGGGGGAAATGCGGTTTCACGACAGCTTTTTGGGCTCCTGCCGGCTGTATCCCGCTGAGGTGCCGGGACTGAAGCCCAAGGAGAAGGACCCAGCGGAGCGCAACGAGGTATTGGAGCGGATGAAGGCGGAGGGTTCGGTGACAAGTGAAATCACCATCAAGGCCACCATCAAGACCCGGACTCCTGCCGGGGGCAAGAAGGTCCGGGCCTGGCTCCCCTTCCCCGCCGCCTGTCCCCAGCAGAGCGGCATCCAGCTTGTCAGCGCCACAGGGGGCTATGTACTGGCCCCGGAGGATGCCAAAGCCCGGACCATCTACTGGGAGAGCGATTCCCGGGATTCCTTCGAGGTTGTCTACAAATATCGCCACAAGGCTGTCTACGTAGACCCTCTGGCCCTTCCCTGCGACGAGGTGCAGCCCGATTTTGACACGGGCGAGCAGCTTCCCCACATTGCCTTTACCCCCTATCTTCGGGAGCTGGCGGCCCGCATTACCAAGGACTGCAGGGGTCCGGCGGAGAAGGCGTGGGCCATCTATGACTATGTGACGACAAATGTGGATTACCGCTTTCAGCCCGCCTATGTGCTGCTGGACGACATCGCTGATTCCTGCGCCAAGGAGCTGCGGGGCGACTGCGGGGTGATGGCTCTTCTCTTCATCACCCTGTGCCGCATCAGCGGCATCCCCGCCAAGTGGCAGAGCGGTCTGGCGGTGGAGCCCTGGAGCGGGCCGGGCTGTCACGACTGGTGTATGTTCTACGTGGCCCCCTACGGCTGGATGTTTGCCGACCCCTCCTTCGGCTCCGCCGCCCGGCGGCAGGGGGAACCCTGGCGGCAAAAGTTCTACTTCGGCAACCTGGACCCCTGGCGGATGGTGGCAAATTCCGCCTTTCAGGCGCCGCTGACGCCCCCCGACCCCTGCTGGCGGCATGACCCCTACGACAACCAGTTGGGGGAGATGACCTTGGACGGTGTGGGGCTTTCCAGCCGGGAGATGGCAAGAAATTTGGAGCTTGTCACATTCTCCTATCTGTAACCCCTTATGGGCGGGCGGTCCGAAAGGTCCGCCCGCCCTTTTCCTTTTATAAGCCTTTGTTCACAAAATCTTCTTTCTTTTTCCTTTTATAGTGGTATACTATACCACAAGCAATTTTGCAAAGGAGAAATCGACATGGAAGAACTTTCCTGGCGAAAGCGGGGGCAGCTATGGCTGCGGCTGGGGCTGCGGCTGGTCATTTTGCTGCTGGCTTTGTGGGCCATTGCGGCCCTGGGTCCCGGTTTTTTGTCCCTCTTCGCCCCCTTTATTCTGGCGGGATTCTGCGCCGCAGGGATGGCCCCGGCGGTACGGTGGTTCCACAAAAAGCTGGGACTGCCCCGGAAATTCCTGACCTTAGCCCTCCTGCTGCTGGTCCTTGGGGGGCTGGGTGGTATCATCTGGGGGCTTTGCTCGGTGGGGATGCGGGAGCTGGTATCCCTGGCGGGGAACTGGGAGGGGATGGTGGCCTCCCTGCAGGGGATGGTGAACACCCTCAGTACCACCTTCGCCCGGGCCATGGACCATCTGCCCGTCTCCGCCCAGCAAACCGCGGACTCCCTGATGAACCAGCTTTTTGACTGGTTGGAGACGGTTTTCCCCCGGTTTCTCTCCGCCGCGGTGGACTGGGCCAAAAACGTGGCCATGGGCCTGCCCTCCTTCGCCGTGGCGCTGGTGGTTTTTGTGATGGCCTGCTACTTTCTCACCGCCGACTACCCCCACCTGCGCGCCTCCTTTGCTGATCGGCTGCCTGAGGGCCCCCGGTTCTTCCTGTCCCTGGTGAAAAAGGCGGCCTCGGCAGGCTTCGGCGGATACCTGAAGGCCCAGCTCATCATGTCGGCGGTGGTCTTTTTCATTTTGCTGGCGGGCTTTCTCCTCATCCGGCAGCCCTACGCTTTACTGTTGGCCTTGGCCCTGGCGGTTCTGGATCTGTTTCGGAGCTGCGTAG
>JAAWPV010000069.1 GCA_022800215.1 Oscillospiraceae bacterium
ACCAGAATGGTGGTACACGGCATAGGTATCTCCCCTTATCATTGGATTTTATAACAGGCGAAACTGTATATAGTTATGATAGCATAAAATGCGGGGCAAAGCCAGAAAAATATGGCGTTGTCTCAAGCCTTGGTCCGGCTTTATTCCGCCGGGGGGCCGGCGGCCTCCGCCGCCGTCAGCGCCGCCTTAAACTGTTCCCAGGCCTCCGGATGTTCTACATAGTAAAGGGGGCAGAGCTTTCCTTTTACGTCGTAGTGACGGATAACGGCGTCCACTTCCAAAGCGTAAAACTTCCGCAGCCAGTTCACCAGCTTTACAAGGCTCTCATAACTTGCCGGGGTGAACTGCCCTGTGTCGTCAGGGTGGCACACCTCAATGGATAAGGTATCCCCGTTCCGGTCATTGGAGCAGTAGGCCACCTCCCCAATGGGCACGCACAGCAGCACTTCCCCCTCCAGCCCGATGAGGAAATTGCTGGAGGCGTAAGCCTCATGGCTCCGGGCAAGACCGGCGAAGTAGCTCCGGTTCTGCTGTGCCGTGGTCCCCGGGTTGCCCACATAGTGGACTACAATGCCGTTCATGGCCTCCATGGCCGTCCCCGGCCGGGACCACTGGTTGATGGGGATAAGATCCACTGTGATCCAGTCGGGCAGAGTCTCCGGCACCGGGATCCGGGGATGGAAGAAAAAGATCCGCCAGACGCTCCACGCAAGGACAATGGGCAGGGCGGCAAAGACCGCCGCCCGTATAAGCGGCGGCCAGGACTTCCGCCGCCTCCGCCGTCCCTTCCGTCCTCTTCCCGTATAAAGACCCGCCCTCGACAAAAAAATCCCTCCTTCGCCATTTTCTCTATCATAGCGCAGGAGGGCAAAGAGTGCTTTAACTTTTTCTGACGATTTTTATAAGTGTCAATTCCCCTTGTACTTCTTCCGGGTGGCGATGCCGCCGCGGATGTGGCGCTGGGCCTTGTTCTCCTCCAGCACAGCTTTGGCCTGAAGGTAGAGCGGTTTGTTGAAATTGGGCAGCCGTTCGGAGAGGTCCTTATGTACGGTGGATTTGCTGATGCCGAATTTGACCGCCGCGGCGCGGACGGTGGCCCCGTTCTCTATGATGTACTGGGCGAGCTTCACGGCCCGCTCCTCCATGTTTCCTTTCACACAGCAACACTCCCTCTGCGTTTCCTGTGAAAGGTATATGAGAAAGGAAAGGGAAATATGAAAAGAGGCGGCCCGAAGGCCGCCTCCTGAAAGAAAAATTTACACGTTAAACCGGAACAGCACGATGTCCCCGTCTTTCATCTCGTCGGCGCAAGCTTCATATCCTTCGTCCCGGCGCAAGTGTCGGGCCTCACTCATTTCGCTGCGCCTCCTCTCCCCACGAAAACCTGCTTCGCAGTTTTCGCGGGGACCCCGTTGCCTTCTTACACATTGAACCGGAACAGCACGATGTCCCCGTCCTTCATCACGTATTCTTTGCCTTCGGAGCGGACCAGTCCCTTTTCCTTGGCGGCGTTCATGGAGCCGCAGGCCTTCAGGTCCTCGAAGGCCACCACCTCCGCCCGGATGAAGCCCCGCTCAAAGTCGGTGTGGATCTTGCCCGCCGCCTGGGGGGCTTTGGTGCCGTTCCTGATGGTCCAGGCCCGGCACTCATCCTCGCCGCCGGTGAGGTAGGAGATGAGCCCCAACAGGGCGTAGCTTGCCTTGATGAGACGGTCCAGGCCGCTTTCCGCGATGCCCAGATCGTCCAGGAACATCTTTTTCTCCTCCTCGTCCAGCTCCGCGATCTCGGCCTCCAGCTTGGCGCAGACGGGGATGACCTGGGCCCCCTCCTTGGCGGCCAGGTCGGCCACCTGCTGATAATAGGGGTTGTCCTGGGGAGCGGCAAAGCCCTCCTCGTCCAGGTTGGCGGCGTAGATGATGCTCTTGAGGGAGAGCAGTTCGCTGGTGGCGATGACCGCCGCCTCGTCCTCGTCGCAGTCAAAGCTGCGGGCGGAATTTCCCTCGTTGAGCCAGGCCTTCAGCCGGGTGAAGAGCTCGGCCTCCTTCAGGAACTTCTTGTCCCCCTTGGCTGCGGTCTCCGCCTTCTTGATGCGCCGCTCCACCATCTCCATGTCAGCCATGATGAGCTCCATGTCGATGGTGGCGATGTCCCCCAGGGGGTCCACGGGCACGTTGGTGGAGGTGTCGGCCACCACGTGCATGATGTTCTCGTCGTCAAAGCAGCGCACCACATGGACAATGGCGTCGCACTCCCGGATGTTGGCCAGGAACTTGTTGCCCAGACCGGCGCCCTGACTGGCCCCCTTCACCAGACCCGCGATGTCCACAAACTCGATGACGGCGGGGGTAGTTTTCTTGGGGTGATAAAACTCGCTCAGCCAGGTCAGCCGGCTGTCGGGCACAGCCACTACCCCCACGTTGGGGTCGATGGTGCAGAAGGGGTAGTTGGCGCTCTCTGCCCCGGCGTTGGTGATGGCGTTAAACAGGGTAGACTTTCCAACATTTGGAAGTCCCACGATGCCTAATTTCATAGTTCCTCACATCTCCTTCATTTTCAAGGGTTTGCGGCTTTTGGGAGATGGCGTTTACACCATTTTTACACCATTTATGCCGCATCGC
>JAAWPV010000019.1 GCA_022800215.1 Oscillospiraceae bacterium
AAGAAATCAGCAGCGGCCTTGCCCAGAAGCTTGCCTGTGTGGGTGTCGTCATGGGATTTCCACCGGGCGTTGGGATCGGAAAAGCCCTTGATGTCCTCCTGGACCAGGGGTGGAAGGTCGGTGGGACCAAACATATCAATGGCACACTGGATCTTGGAGGAGAAACCGCTCCATTCGTCGCTGATAAAATCGTCGGTGTTCATGGCGGCGAAGGAGGTGAGATGCCCCCCTGCCGAACGGCCAAAGACGCCGATGCGGTCGGGGTCCACACCGTAGCGGCCCGCGTTGGCGCGGAGGAACCGGATGCAGGTCTTCAGGTCAATGATCTGGGCGGGGAACTTGCCCTCGGCGTCGCTGTTGCGGTAGTGGAAGAAAACCACGTTGTAGTCCTGCTCCGCCAGATAGACGAACTCGGGCAGCATCATGTTGTCCATCTCTTTGGTGGTGTGCCAGCCGCCGCCGTTGACCCAGATGAGGGTGGGCAGCTGCCTGTCGGCGTCGCTGCCGTCCCGCTTGAGCATTTGGGTGGACAGGAAGGAGAGGGGCAGGTCCAGAGGATTACCGGCCAGGTCGGTGACGTGGGAGAAAATGATACCCTCCCGCAAGGTGACGGGGGTGTGGACTCTGCCGGGATCAATGAGAGTTTTCATAAGTAGCCCCTTTCCAAGATGAAAGTCGGGTTGCCTTAACTGTCTATTATTAAACCAGAAAGTCAAGATTTGCACAATAGGAGATTCGCCCAAAAAGAGGGCGCAAATTTGGACGGTCCTCCGAAATTTCATTTTTTGAAACGGCAATTTCACCTATGTGACAGGCTTTGTGTTCGGGGAAAGGTGGAAAAAAGAGAGAAAGTATCAGTGGAGAAGTAATTATCCTTGACAGGATAAAAAAGTTGTAGTATCATCTAATTTAGTTGACACGTCATCTTTACCACGGCATTCTAATACTGAAGGAGGAGACATTTTTGGATATAACGGATCGGAAAATCTCCCGGATCGCACGGATGGCGAACCGATTTGCCACACGGATCATGCGCCGGCAGGGGATCGGCCCGGCGGAGTTTGACTTTGTCCACATTGTGCGGCATCATCCGGGTATCACCCAGGCGGAGGTGTGTCAGAAGCTGGATCTGGACAAGGGGGCGGCGGCCCGGCAGTCGGCCAGATTGGAGAGCAAAGGGTATCTGCGGCGGGAGCCCAACCCGGACGACGGACGGAGCCAGCTGCTGTTTGCCACGGAAAAATCTGACGAACTGAAAAACTCCAAGGCGCACTTGGAAGCAGTGTTCTATGAGTGGCTCACCGAGCCTTTGAGCGAGGCCGAACGAAAAGAGCTTGCCCGGATGCTGGATATTTTGTTCCAGCGTGGCTGGGAAGGGCGGGAAGACCACTTTGCCGCCGTGGAGAAGTGCCTGGGAGAGACGGATGCAGAGTAAGGCACAAGGAAAGAGAGACCGGCCGGTTTGGCCGAAGGAGGCAAAGCGATGAAACTTATCTTACACTATATGGGAAAATACAAGGCCAGCATTTTCTTTGGTATGCTGCTGAAGCTGCTTTCCACCCTGTCGGAGCTGATGATCCCCTATATTTTGGAGCATCTTCTTGACGAGGTGGTCCCTTTGGGACAGATGAATCAGGTGCTTCTGTGGGGCTTTTTGATGGTGCTGACCGCTATCCTGACCCGGCAGTTCAACGCCTGGGCCAACCGGCGGGGTGTGGAGAACGCCCACAATGTGTCCTACGATGTACGGCAGGACTTGTTTACCAAGACGGCCAACCTGTCGGGAAGCCAGTTTGACGCCTTTGGCCTGCCCAGCCTGACCAGCCGCATGACAAGCGACAGCTACAACGTCCAGTCCTGCGCCCAGTCCCTGCAGACCATGTGTATCCGGGCACCTATCATGCTGGTGGGCGGCATTGCGGTCACCATGACCATGGATCCTGTGTTGTCCGCCATCCTGTGTATCATGGTCCCTATCCTGGCTGTCATTATCATCAGTGTTTCCCGCTATGGCATCCCTCTTTATAATAAGGTGCAGGAGCGGCTGGACGATGTGGTGCGGATCATGCGGGAGAACATTACCGGTATCCGGGTGGTGAAGGCCTTGTCCAAGGCCGATTACGAGAAGCGGCATTTCGGTGAGGCCAACGACGCCATGACAAAGAGTGATATTATGGCCAGCACGGTCATGGCCATCCCAGGCCCCTTCATGCAGACCTGTTTGAATGTGGGCCTTACACTGGTGGTGGTCATCGGCGCCATTCGGGTGAATAGAGGGCTGATGAAGCCGGCCGTCATTTTGGCTTTCCTGACCTATTTCAACATGGTCATGCAGGGCGTTATGGGCCTTAACCGGATCTTTATGATGATCAGTAAGGCTTCCGCCTCAGCCAACCGGATCGCCAAGGTTCTGGCTGCCGACGTGGACCAGAAGATCCTGACCGAGGATGAAGCCAAAAAGCCCGAAGGGGACGAGTTCATCCGCTTTGAGCATGTGAATTTCAGTTACGAGGCCGGTTTGAGCGGCGAGACCGGTGCGGAGGCGTTTGCCGGCGCCGAGCGGGAGCAGTGCCTTCATGATATCAGCTTTGCGCTGAAGCGGGGTGAAAGCCTGGGAATTATCGGTCCTACCGGCTGCGGCAAGACTACCATCATCAATCTGCTGATGCGGTTCTATGATGTGGAAGATGGCGGCGTCTTTGTGAATGGCCGGGATGTACGGACCTATGACAAGGATGAGCTGCACGAGAAGTTCGGCGTAGTGTTCCAAAACGATATGGTTTTCTACAATACCTTACGGGAAAACATCCGCTTTGGCCGTGATCTCAGTGACGAGGACCTGCGGCAGGCGGTGGAGGACGCTGTGGCTGCCGAGTATGTGGACAGTCTGGAGGGCGGTTTGGACTACTGGGCCGACATCAAGGGCGCCAACCTGTCCGGCGGCCAGAAGCAACGGCTGCTCATCGCCCGGGCCCTGGCGGGAGATCCGGAGATCCTCATTCTGGACGACTCCTCCTCGGCGCTGGACTATAAGACAGATGCCATGCTGCGTAAGGCCATCTTTGACCATCACAAAAACTCTACTACCATCATGGTGGCCCAGCGGGTCAGCTCCATCCAGAATATGACCCACATCCTTGTGATGGACAACGGCCGGTGCATCGGTTACGGAAGCCATGAAGAGCTGCTGGAAAACTGCCCGGCTTATAAGGAAATCTATCAAACACAGATGGGCGCTTTGACCTGAGAAAGGAGGGAATGCATATGCCGCCAAGAGGAGGAAGAAACGGAAAGCTGGAAAAGCCCAGAGATGCCAAGGGCACCATCGTCCGTACTCTCAAATACATGATGAATTACCGCTATGTAGTGCTGATACTGCTCCTTTGTACCTTTGTCAGCAACATCGGCAACCTGCTGGGACCGCTGTTTGCTGGTAAAGCCATCGGTGGCGCCAGTTTCGCTGATGACATGGTGGGGCGGGTGGATTTTGACACTGTGTTCCACTATGCCAAACTGATGCTGATAGCGTATCTGGCCAGCAATGTGCTGTCCTTTACCGTGAACCTGGGGATGATGCGGGTGAGCCGTAAAGTGGCGCAGAAGATGAGGAGGGACGTATTCGAGAAACTGATGGTCCTGCCGGTGAGCTATTTCGACAGCCACCAGGCCGGCGATATCATCAGCCGGGTGTCCTATGACATTGATGTGGTCAGCACCTGCCTGGCCACCGACGTGGTGCAGGTCCTGACCAGCCTTGTGACGGTGGTGGGTTCCTTTATTATGATGTGCGCCATCTCGCTGCCGTTGGTGACGTGTATGGTCATCACCCTGCCCGCTGCCATCCTCTACACCCGGTATATGGGCAAGAGGACCCGCCCCCGCTACGCCAAACGGAGCGCGGCCTACGGAAAAATGAACGGTTATGTGGAGGAGATGTTCTCCGGCCAGAAGACCATTCTGGCCTACGCCTATGAGGACGATGTGTGCGGTGATTTCAGCAATATCAACCATGAGGCGGCCGACGCATACCGGGACGCCGATGTGCTGGGCATGACCATGGGCCCCACCATCGGTATGATCAACAACCTGGGTATGGCCATGATCGGCCTGCTGGGTGCCCTCCTCTATATGTGGAGGATCGTGGGCATGGAGCAGATCTCCTCTTTTGTGCTCTACTCCCGGAAGTTTACCGGCCCTATCAACGAGATCGCCAATATCATCAACGAGATCTACTCCGCACTGGCTGCCGCCGAGCGGGTCTTTGCCCTGCTGGATCAGCCGGAGGAGGTGGCCGACCTGCCCCATGCTACGGTCCTTTCCAATGTGAAGGGTGATGTGGAGGCCAGCCACGTCAGCTTTGGCTATGTGCCGGGGAAGACCATTCTCCACGATTTGAGCCTGAAGGCGGAGCCGGGCCAGACCATCGCCATCGTAGGCCACACAGGCGCGGGCAAGACCACCATCATCAACCTGCTGATGCGCTTCTACGATGTGGACAGCGGCGAGATACGGGTGGATGGGAACGAGCTTCACGACATCACCCGGGATTCCCTGCGCCGGGCTTACGCCATGGTGCTTCAGGATACCTGGGTCTTCCGGGGGACCATCTTCGAGAACATCGCCTACGGCAAGGAGGGGGCCACCATGGACGAGGTGGTGGCCGTGGCCAAGGCCGCCCGCATCCATAACTACATCATGCGGCTGCCTGAGGGTTACAACACCATCATCAGCGAGGACGGCGGCAATATCTCCAAAGGCCAGAAGCAGCTTCTCACCATCGCCCGGGCCATGCTGTACGATACGCAGATGCTGATTTTGGATGAAGCCACCTCCAACGTGGACACCAACACCGAGCAGCAGGTACAGAAGGCCATGCAGGAGCTGATGAAGGGGAAGACCTCCTTTGTTATCGCCCACCGGCTCTCCACCATCCAGCATGCCGACAAGATCCTGGTCATGGAGCACGGCGACGTGCTGGAACAGGGGACTCACGAGGAGCTGATGGAAAAGAAGGGGACCTATTACAAACTGTACGCATCTCAGTTTGAGTGAGAAAAAAAGGAATGGGCCGTTCCTACTTGGGAACGGCCCATTCCTTTACTGCATATCCAGGGGCGTTTTGTGCTTTGGGGCGGGGAAGGCGGCGTCCAGAGCCGCCAGTTCCTCGCCGGTCAGAGTCAGTCGGGCGGCCCCGGCGTTTTCCAAGGTGTGGCTTGCTTTGCCGGTGCGGGGAATGGGGATCACCCCGGGCTTAGAGAGAAGGAAAGCCAGCAGCACCTGGGCCGGGGTGGCGCCGTGGGTCTGGGCGATCTCCCGGACAGCGGGGGACTCCATGAGGCCCTGGCGGAGTCGCCCGGCCTGGGCCAGGGGGCAGTATGCCATGACAGAGATGTCCTTCTTTTGGAGCAGGGGCAGCAGGTCAAATTCGATACCCCGGCTGCCCAGATGGTAGAGGATCTGGTCGGTGCGGCAGCTTTCACCCCCCGGGATCCGAAACAGCTCTTCCATGTCATCGGCGTCCAGGTTGGAGACGCCCCAGTCCCGGATGAGCCCCCGTTCTTTCAACTCCTCCATGCATTCCGCTGTTTCGGCAAAGGGGATGGAACCCCGCCAGTGGAGCAGATAAAGGTCCATGTAGTCGGTATTCATTCGGCGGAGAGAGTTCTCACAGCTCTGGAAAATATTTTTCCGCCCGGCATTGTAAGGAAAGACCTTGCTGACCAGGTAGAGCTTTTCTCGGTCATAGCCCCGAATGGCCTCCCCCACCAACTTCTCTGCCGCACCGCCGCCGTACATCTCGGCGGTATCGATGAGGTTCATACCGGCGTCGATACCAGTCTGGAGAGCGGCAAGCTCCTGCTGGAAAAAATGAGGCTTCTCCCCCAAATACCAAGTGCCTTGGCCTATGGGGCCAATAGAGCCCCCGCTTTGTGTGATAAACTGCATTACCGTGTGCCTCCTTCGGTAAAGTTATGGTGACAGCGAAGAAATAGAATAGCTGCTTTGCCGTTATTGTAGCACGGAAAATAGGAAGGTGCAACAGGGTGAATAAGCAGAGATGTGAAAAACATTTCAAAATGAGAAAAAATAATTTCAAAAAATGAAAAAATGGAGGAAGCATAAAAAAACGGCCCATTGATTTGTGGATTCTGCTTCTTGCCATGAAGATATTTCCCCTTTATAATAAGGCCATCAAAGGGGCTAAACCGAACTATTTTGAATCATTTGGAGGTATTTGATATGAAAATTGGCCTGATTGGATTGGGTATCATGGGTAAGCCCATGGCCAAAAACATTCTTAAGGGCGGCTACACCGAGCTGCTGGTCAGCGACCGGAATCCCGCTCCCGTGGAGGAGCTGGTGAGCTGCGGCGCCAAGGCCGCCACCAACAAAGAGATCGGCGAGAGCTGCGACGTGGTCCTCACCATGCTGCCCAACTCCCCCCATGTGAAGAGCGTTATGCTGGGCGAGGAGGGTGTGGCCCAGTACATGAAGGCCGGCTCCACCTTTATCGATATGAGCTCCATCAACCCTGTAGCCAGCAAGGAGATCGCTGCCGTTCTGGCTGAGAAGGGCGTGGAAATGCTGGACGCTCCTGTGTCCGGCGGTGAGCCCGGGGCCATCGCTGGCACCGTCTCTTTCATGGTGGGCGGCAAACAGGAGGTCTTTGACAAGTTCAAGCCCCTGCTGGAGACCATGGGCGCTTCTGTGGTCCGCTGCGGCGAGGTGGGCGCCGGCAACACCACCAAGCTCGCTAACCAGATCATTGTGGCCTGCAACATTCAGGCCCTCAGCGAGGCCATGACCCTGGCCCAGATGGCCGGTGTGGATCCCCGGCTGGTCTTTGAGGCCATCAAGGGCGGCCTGGCCGGCTCCAACGTCATGAATGCCAAGGCTCCCATGATGATCGAGGGCAACGACAAGCCTGGCTTTAAGATCGATCTGCACATCAAGGATCTCAACAACGTGTTGGACTGTGCCCACACCGTGGGCGCACCCGTGCCCATGACCGCTCAGGTCCAGGAGATCCTCCAGTGGCTTCACAACCACGAAGGTGGTCAGAAGGACCACAGCGCCATTGTCCAGTACTACGAGGCCCTTACTGGTATCAAGATCGGCCGGTAAGGACGCTCTGATTTCGACTCCTTTCGGAGTAAACTCTCCTTTGTTATTGTGTTTCGGGCCGGGATGCGGCAGCATCCCGGCCCGAAACATAGACAGTTGGACTACGGCTGTTGCTTTTGAGCTTGAGCGCTGCCGATTGAAGGTGAAATAGAGGATGCCGCCCACCTGTCCTGCGCAGGTGGGCGGCGCTACTATCAAAAGAGAAGAAACAACTGATTTTTGGGATGGTTTACATAATATGAGGGGCGCCATCCATGGTGTAAGCCATGGGGGAATCCAGCTTCACCCGGCTCCACACAATGGCCTCCCGGGTCTTAAGGAAGTCATAGTTCAGGTCCATACCCCAGCCCGGCTTGTCATTGGGGATGATGAAGCCGTCCTTTACCTTTAGCACATTGGTGACAAGGTCCGCGTCCATTCCCTCCTCCCGGGGCTCGTTCTCCAGAAAGGTGGTGTTGTAGGTACACATACAGAAGTGGACGTTGATACAGTTGGCCAGGGTGCTGAGGGGGTTGTGGGGGCTCAGCAGTCGGAAGGAAGGCTCTGCCATAGCGGCAACCTTCCGCATGCCGGTGAAGCCGCCGCAGAGGAGAATGTCGGGCTGAAGGATATCCACGGCATGGAGTTGGATCATCCGCTCCCAGGTGTAGGGGTCGAAGATCTCCTCGCCGGTGGCTAGGGGTACGTTGACCCCCTCAGCCATCTCGGCCCAGTTCTCAATGTTGTCCGAGCGGATGGGCTCCTCTACGAAGAAGGGCCGGTAAGGCTCCAGCAGGTTGCATACCCGGCGGCCCTCATAGGGCTCATAGATCTTGCTCTGCATATCGATGCCGATCTCCACATCATCTCCCAGACGGCTGCGCATGGTGTCGAACATCTCCGCAAGCTCCCGTTCTGCCTTGCCGGTAGGAAAGTAGCCCAAGGATCGGACTCCGGTCTTGCAGGCCTTGTAGCCGTATTTGTCCGCTTTGGCCTGGAAGGCGTCGGCGGCTTCGGCCCCGTCCTTACCGTGGGTGTGACAGTAGACGGCCACCTTGTCCCGGGCGGCGCCCAGCAGCTTGTAAACAGGCAGGTTGGCCACTTTGCCCGCAATGTCCCACAGGGCCAGGTCAATGGCGCTGGCGGCGGTCCAGAGCACCGAGCCGCCGGGGAACCGGGAGTAGTTGATGATCCGCTTCTGAATCCGCTCCCGGTCCAGGGGGTCCATGCCCACCACCCACTCAGAGACATACTTCACCATCTCGGCCACGGCTTTGTCGGCACCCACGCAGAAGAGTTCGCCCACGCCGTGGATGCCCTCGTCGGTGTCGATGCGGACGAAGTTGAAGTTGCGGAACTGGGTGGTATGGACGGAATAGGTGGTCACTTCAGTGATTTTCATGGTGTTCATCCTTTCTCATTTACTTACATCATAAAGGAAGTAGAGGTGAAATACAAGAGGATCTACCACACCGGATACAGCAGGTTCACTGAGATCACGATGGCGATGTTCCGGATGATAAAGAGGGGCAGCATGGGGAGGAAGACCTCCTTCAGGGTGTGTTTGCCGGCGCCGAAGGCGATGGCAACCGACGGGGAGGACATGGGGGTCAGCATGGCGCCGGTGGTGGCACAGGAGATGGCCAGCACCATGCCCCGGGGATCCATGCCCATGGTCATGGCGGTAACGATGGCCAGGGGTACCAGCACCTGATAGGTGGCGGTATTGCTCATGAGCTGGGTGAGAATAGCGCCCACCACTAGGAAGGCGATCAGCACCACGATAGGCGCGGGGTCACCGCCCAGCATCTTCACGATGACATTGCCCAGTACCTCGGCGGCGCCGGTCTTCTGCATGGCGGTACCCAGGCAGAGAACGCCCGCCATCATGAGAACGGAGTCCAGGTTGATGGAGGCTTTGACCTCCTTCATGTTCATGCAGCCTGTGGCCCCCAGCACCAGGTCGCCGATCAGGGGGACGATATACATGGGGAAGGGCAGCTTGCTGCCGATGATGAGGCCTACCATCACCAGGGCAAAGACCAGGAAGATAATCTTCTCATGGACGGGATCGCAGGCAGGGCCGTCCTTACGATCCTTGATCTGGCCGGCGTCGATGTCACGCTTGGGAAACATCTTCCAGGCAAAGAAAGCGCAGTAGATGAAGGTGATGGCGGCAGGGAGGATCATGCTCAGGGACTTATCAAAGATGTTTAGCTGGTACTCGGCGGCACCGTTGGCTTCCAGCAGGGCGTTTGCAGTGATGTAATAGGTAAGACCGCTGCCGAAGGGGATGAGAGACTGGCAGCCGTGGCTCATGACCGAGCCGGGATACAGTAGTTGGGAGGCGGCCACGGGGCTGTCCTCCCCCAGAGCGCCGCAAAGGGGCATCATCATGGCGATGACCGCTAGGGGGGAGACGAACTGGGTCAGCAGGGTGACGCCGGCGAAGTACATAATAGCCACGCTGCCGCCCTTGCCGCCGCGCTTCAGGATGAAATTCCGCACGGCGGAAACCAGGGAGGTCTTCTGAAGGGCGCCTGCCATGACGAACATGGAGGCGAACATGATGACGTTGGTGCTGGCGAAGTTGGCGTAGGCCTCGTTGAAGCTCAGCACGCCAGTGACACAGAGGGCGGTGGCAAGGAACATGCCGATAAAGCCGAAGTTGACCTTGCCGCTGAGAAACATGACGATGATGGCGACAATGAGGAGCAGGGTGATGATCAGCTGGGGACTCATAACAATTCCTCCTTTTATCTATAATTTTCTCTTAACTTATGTAGAGGGCGAAGGCGAAAAGCTTTTCTATAATTGAGCATATCACATAAAAAGCTGCTTGACAAACAGGTTCTTATTATGTATTTTATAAGAAAGAATTATAAGTAAAAGTTATAAGTAAAAATTATAGAGAAAGAAGGAGACGCTATGGATGTCACCCAGCAGCAATATATGATCGCCCTGGCTGAGACCGGCTCGGTCACCGCCGCCGCCCGGCAACTGGGGGTGTCCCAGCCTGCCATCAGCAACTGGCTGAAGAATTTGGAGAGCCAGCTGGGGCTGAAGCTGATGATCCGCTCCAAGAAGGGGATGGTCCTCACCCCGGCAGGCAGTACCTACCTGGAGGGGGCCAGGCGGATGGTGGAGGTGAAAAACTGCACCGATCGGGCTATCGCCCGCATCCTAGGCCGGGCGGAGGAGAGCGTGATCATGGCGGGCACCCCAAACGGCGGGGCCAATACCTTCTCCCGACTGTTTCGTGCTTTCAAGACTCGCTATCCCCAGGTGACCCTCCGCTTTGTGGAGGCCTACAACAGTGAAGCTTTCGAATTGGTCCGCACCGGTGGGGCGGACCTGGCCCTCTGCAGTTGCCTGGATCAAGGACCGGAAGACCTTACCTGTAGGTCCCTGCGTTCCCGGGAGCTTATTCTGGTCCTGCCCCGGGATTTCCCTATGGGTTATGATGCCTCCGGCCTCAAGCAGGGAGCGGAGCTCCCCACCATAGATCTTTCTCTTCTGGGGGATCTGCCCTTTGTAATGCCCAGTCCGGAGATGAGTTACTATGAGGGCCTGACCCAGATCTTTCGAAAGGTGGGCTTTTATCCCAATACCATCTTTCAGAGCGCCAGCACCCGTATGATCTACAACATGATCCGGGAGGGCAACGCCGCCGGCATTGTGCCTCGGAGCTCCTTTTCACCCTTGGACAGGGTTTCCCCCTTCTCTCTGGAGCCTAAGCTCATCTCCTATGCGGTGATAGTCACCAAAAAGGGACGGGAGCTTTCCTTAGCGGTGTCGGAGGCGGTGGAATGCCTTATGGCAGATGGCGGGGACCGTATATAAAAGGAGGGAATAGAAATGGACGTAAGGATGCTGGAATACATAGTGGCCATAGAGGAGGAGGGCAACCTCTCCCGGGCGGCGGAGCGGATCCATATCTCTCAGTCCGCCCTCAGCCAGAACCTTGCCAAAATAGAAAGCGAGCTAGGGACGCCTCTCTTTCTGAGGGGGCGGAAACACTGGGTCACCACCGAGGTGGGAAAGTGCTATCTGACGGGAGCCCGAGAACTGATCCGCATCAAACGGGAGACCTATGAAGCTCTTTCCGACCTGCCCGGAGTGGGCAGCGATGCCATCCGTCTGGCTATCTGTCCCCAGGTGTATACCCTCTATAGCGGGGCCATCTTTTCTGTGATGAAGGAGACTTTTCCAGATCTTCGGCTGGACGTATACCGGGCGGACTCCCTTTTGGGACGGGAGTATTTGCTGGACGATACAGTGGACGCCGCCGTCCTCTGTGCCTCTCCGGTAGCCCACCGCCTTTTGGAGGAGACGCCCCTTTACCGAGAGCAACTGGTGCTGGTGGTGCCGACCACCATGGCCTGGGAGGGGGAGGAGGTGGACATGGATCGGCTGAGCCGACTTCCCTTTGTGATGCCCAGCCCCGGGACCCATCTTGGGGGACTGGTAGAAGAGGTTCTGGTAGGAAAGGGCATCCGCTTTGGAAATCCCTATCAGGCGGAGGACAGCGAGGGGATCCGACTCCTGGTGGAGAAAGGGTATGGAGCCGCCCTGCTACCCCGCCGGTTGACGGGCCTATCGGAGGAGTACAAGCTTTACCCATGGGAACCGTCGGTGGAGTACGATGTGGTATGGGCTGTCTCCCGGTATACTCAGAAAACCGGGACGCTGGAGCAGGTGGGGAGCCTGCTGTGCTCCCTGCTGGCAAAAGGTTGACAGGTCGGCGGGATACAAGTAGAATAGAAAAAGAGGTGCAAAGAGAAAGGAAGTGCTTTGCTATGGCCAATGTGGCGATCTTGGTGCCCTATGTGGGGATGCGGGATCTGGCGGAATCGCTGGCCCGGGATTGTCCCAATGTGAACCTTATGAGTGTGGAGTATGTTCACCGGGCACAGGTAGCGGGTCGGGTCAAGGAGCTGGAGGAGGCGGGCTGCGATCTTATCGTGGCCCGGGGCGTCCATGCCGGTATTGCCCGGGAGAGCGTGCAGCTCCCGGTGGTGGAGATCCGGGTGGCCACCCCGGAGCTGGGCTTTACCATTTTGGAGCTGAAAGAGGAACTGGGCGGGGAAAGTCCCCAACTGGGCCTTATTGGTTTCGCCAATATGTTTTATGATACCCAATGCTTTAACAGCCTTTTGGGCGTGGAGCTGAAAACCTATATGGTGAAGGGCAGTGAGGAAATGCCTGCCGCAGTGGAGCAGGCCGTGAAGGATGGCTGTCAGGGGGTCATCGGCGGTGACACCGTCTGTGACAGCGCTCGGCACCGGGGAATTCCCTGCCGGTTTCTGTCCTCGGGAGAAGAGAGTCTCCGCATCACAATGGATACGGTCTCCCGGGTCTGTTATGCCATCGACCTGGAAAAGCGGAACAGCGCCGAGATGGACGTGATGCTGGACAACACCTTCAGCGGCATTGTGCGCATTGGGCCGGACGGAAAGATCCAACGGGTGAACCGGACGGGTTACAACCTTCTGGAGCGTTCCCCAGCCGAGACCATCGGGCGGCCAGTGACCGAGGTCCTGCCAAGTCTGGACCGGCGGGCCTTACAGGAGGCGCTGAGCGTGGGGCAGGAGACCTACGCTATGGCTATGGCTATCCACCAGAGGGCGGTGGCGGCCAACCTTGTGCCTGTTCTCATAGAAGGGAAAATCGAGGGCGCCCTGCTCACTTTTCAGGAAGGCAACCGGATCCGCGAGATGGACAACAAGCTGCGCTGGGAGCTCTACCAGCGGGGCTACATCGCCAAGTATACCTTTGACCGGCTGGTCCATGAAAGCCCCCGCTCCGTCCGGAACGTGGAGCTGGCCCGGCGGATGGCCAAGTACTCCAGTCCCATCCTGCTGGTGGGTGAGCGAGGGGTGGGCAAGGGGATCTTTGCTCAGTGCCTCCACAACGAGAGTCTGTTTCACCACAACGCCTTTGTCCCGCTGGACTGCAGCGCCTGGCAGCCGGAGACCTTGGATACTATGCTCTTTGGCAACTATACCTCCCGGAAGGACTCTCTCGCCTGCATGGCGGAGCTTGCCAAGGACGGCACCCTCTACCTCAGCCATGTGGAGGCCCTTCCCATGGAACTCCAGTATAAGGTCATGAATCTCATCCGGGGTAAGTTCCTGCACAACGGGCCCAACCAGCCCAGCGGCATCAGCGTCCGGGTTATCGCCTCCACCGACGTGAACTTGGTGTCCCGGGTAGAGCGGGGAGAGTTCCGCAGCGATCTCTACTATGCCCTCAGCGTCCTCACTCTGGAGCTTCTGCCTCTGCGGCAAAACCGGGAGGACATCCCAGGGTGGCTGGACTTCTATCTGGGGGAGTGGCAGGAGGAGTATCAGCATTACGCCCATCTGACCCAGGGAGCCAAAAAGTTTTTGCAGGAGTATGACTGGCCGGGGAATCTGGACCAGATGAACAGCCTTTGTGGCCGTATCGTCCTGCTGGCCGAGAAGCGCAGCATTGACGAGACCTTCCTCCGCCGGCAGTTAGAGCAGATGACCCCAAAACTGCTGCCCGGCACCGGGACGGTGGTGGTCTACCGGGACCGAAAGGCTGCTGAACTGGCCGAGCTCTTCCGTAAGCATAACGGCAACCGGGAGAAGGTGGCTGCTGAGCTGGGAGTCAGCAAGACCACTCTCTGGCGCTATGTGAAGAAATACGGGCTTGAGGACGAGCAGTAAAGAAGTGGCTGGGTATTTCCCGGCCACTTCTTTGTGCTCGAACAATTCGGAAAAGGCGGATATGCTTATTTTACATAGGGAGCGGCCTGCGGGCCTGCGGTGCGCCCAAAGACACCGCAAGTCATGATGAGGCTGCCACAACCGAAGTAGCGGCTGCCGATGATCTGAGGCAAAGCGCAGACGCCGGCGTTGCAGGAGGCGTTGTACCTCTCGATAGTGGCTTTCAGTACATCGACATCCATCTCGGTCAACTGAGCCAATTCTTCAATGGTATCTGCTTTGACTATAAGAGGATACTCTGTTCCGTTGCAGCCGGAATACATCTGGAATTTTGGGATCGTATACTCTCAAAAGGCTGTACCTTTGGTGAAGGAATTTGTCTGATATGCACGGGAAGCATATCACAATAGGGAAACGCAAAAGAGTGAAACGAGATGAAACTTGCCGATGCAAATAATGAAATCTTGTGCCGCTCATAAAAAAGCGGCATAATTCTTTTGTGGTTTTGCACATTGCCCATTTCGGACGGTTATTGTACTATAAGGTTGAAAAGGTTTCTATGAGCCGGACTGTGAATCGAGTAAGTGAAGGAGTGCTTTAGTCATGTATAAACCTTATGGTATCATCCCACCCGTTATCACACCCTTCCGGGAGGACGGAAGTATTGACTTACAGGCGCTCGCCAAAATGAGCGTCTATCTGGTGGAAAACGGTGTCCATGGCCTGTTCCCCTTTGGGACCACCGGAGAGTTTTACGCTGTCAACGACGAGGAATATGTGGAAGCACTGAGGACTGTCCGGGATGCGGTGGCGGAGAAGAAGGACCGCTATGGTAAGCCCATCCAGCTTCTGGCGGGCGCCAGTCACATCACCACCCGGGGCGTTATCCGTCTGGCCAAGTTGGTTGAGACGGTGGGGGGCTATGACGCCCTTTCGGTGCTGACCCCCATGTTCATCAGCCAGACCCAGGAGGAGCTGTATACTTACTACAAGACCATTTCAGAGAATACATCCCTCCCTGTGCTCATCTACAATAACCCACCCAAAACCAACATCAACGTGGCCCCCGCCACCATCGCCCGGCTGGCCAGGGATTGCCCCAATATCGTCGGCATCAAGGACTCCAGTGGAGATATGACTAATTGCGGTGAGTACATCCGTCTTACCCGGGACTACCGGGACCACTTTAACGTGATGATGGGCCGGGACACCATGATCACCGCCGGGTTGGTCTATGGCTGCTCGGGTGCTGTGGCAAGCTGTGCCAATGTGGCCCCCCGGGTGGTGGCGGATATCTATGATAAATTTGTGGATGGGGATCTGGAAGGATCGCTGGAGGCCCAGTATCGCCTGGCTCCCCTGCGGATCGCCACTTCCATGGGCACCTTCCCCGAGGTTATCAAGGAGGGCCTGGAGCTGTTGGGTATCCCTGTGGGTAAGTGTCTGGACCCCATTCAGCGGCTCACCGACGCTGAGCGGGAGAAGCTCCGCCAGGTCCTTCGGGATATGAAGCTGATCTGAGGAGAGAAACCGCCCTTGGGGGCAGAGAGGTGAAGAGCATGGACAAAGTACTGCGGCAGGATGCGGACCGGATCATTTCAGCCAGCCTCCGAGCGGTGCTGCCCGACGAGGCGGTGGGGCGGGCTCTGGAGGAATTTGTACCCGGAAAGGGCCGGACCCTGCTGGTAGCAGCGGGCAAGGCCGCCTGGCAGATGGCAAAGGCCGCCGTGGAGGTCCTGGGCAGGGTGGACGGCGGCGTGGTGGTCACCAAGTACGACCACGTGAAGGGGGAGGTCCCCGGTGTCGTCTGCTGTGAGGCGGGGCACCCGGTCCCCGACGAAAACAGCTTTTCCGCTACCGCCAAGGCCCTGGCGCTGGTGGAGGGACTCAGTAAGGAGGATACCGTTCTCTTCCTTCTCTCCGGGGGCGGCAGTGCCCTTTTTGAAAAGCCCTTGCTCCCCGGGGAGGAGCTGCAGGATATCACCAAACAGCTCTTGGCCTGCGGGGCGGACATCGTGGAGATGAACACCATCCGCAAGCGGCTTTCCGCCGTGAAGGGGGGACGGTTCGCCCAGGCCTGCGCCCCAGCCAGGGTGTATTCCATCGTCCTCAGCGACATTTTAGGGGACCCCCTGGACATGATCGCTTCCGGTCCCGCCTATCCCGACAGCTCCACCTGCGGGCAGGCCAGGGCCATTGCGGAAAAGTACGGTCTCCGGCTTTCGGAACAGGCCGTGGCCCTTTTGGGCCGGGAGACCCCCAAAGAGCTTACCAACGTGACCACCCGCATCACCGGCAGTGTCCGGGAGCTGTGCGCCGCGGCGGCCAGGGAGTGCGAGGCATTGGGTTACAAGCCTGTCCTTCTCACTGACCGGCTCTGCTGTGAGGCCCGGGAGGCGGGCAGCTTCCTGGCCAGCGTCCTCAGGACCCACGGGGGAAAAGGGGAGAAGCTGGCCTTCCTGGCGGGGGGTGAAACGGTGGTCCACCTCACGGGAAACGGCCTGGGAGGACGAAATCAGGAGCTTGTTTTGGCATCGGCCCCCGGCATCGAGGGGCTGAAAGCTGCGGTATTTTCCGTGGGCAGCGACGGCACCGACGGTCCCACCGACGCGGCGGGAGGCTATGTGGACGGGGATACCATGCAGGCCCTCCGGGACAAGGGGCTGGACCTGTTTCGTATCCTGGCGGACAACGACGCTTATCATGCTTTGGAGGCAGTGAACGGCCTTATCATGACGGGCCCCACGGGCACCAACGTCAACGACGTGGCTGTGGCGCTGCTGCAAGGGTGACGACAATATCAATAAGGAGAGCGGAGCCGAAAGCGGCTCCGCTCTCCTCCATATATGGATGTTCAACTGGGTGTGTGGTCTGGTGCAACTTATTTCGTTTGGATGATGATGCCGTCGGTGGGGTTCCAGTCCACCAGGAAGCCCAGGGCGGAGCCCAGGTCCCGGAGCTTCACATAGTTGGTGTCGTTGCCGTTTTCATCCTTCAGGGCGTAGGCGTTGAACACCACGGGTTTGCCGTCCACCAGGACGGTCTGGGTGGAGGGGTAGGCCAGTTTGCTTTCCGTAGCGGTTATCATTTGGAAAACATGATATTTCTCGTTGCTTTTTGCAATCAAAAAATCGGAACAGGGGAAAATTCTATCATAAATACACGGAAGGACCTCTTTAGCGGACACATCAATATAACCATATTTCCGGTGCGGTCCGCAAATCCCCACTTGCCTGCTTGCTGCACAGCCACAAGGCCTTCAGAAAAAATCGGGGTCTCATATCCTACTTCAAAAAGAGCGGGGATCACCATTTGCCCCCCTTGTCAATAAAGCCCCACTTTCCTTCCGCGTCGACCGCCGCAAGACCTTCGGAAAATCTTCCCACTCTGTTGTAGCGACAGGGAATGACCTCTTTGCCCGTTAGGTAACAAAACCCCATTTATAATCCTGGTCTTGCACCATTACAAGGCCATCCTGGAAGCTCCTCACGTCATCGTATTGGAAGGGAACCACTTCTTTTCCGGCGGTATCAATGAATCCATATTTTCCGGAGATTTGCACTGCGGCAAGGCCATCGCTGAAACCATATAAGGAATCATACTGGCAGGAAAGGATCTCTTTTCCTGCCAAATCCACAAGACCATACTTGTCATTTTGCAATATTGCGGCAACTCCATCCTCTTTGGATACCCACTGGATATCCCGACTGGCAGGGATCGTGGATGTCTCTTTTGCGGTGATGTCCGCCGCCATGTCCGCCGTGGGCAGCAGGCTCAGACATATCACCAACGCCAACATCAGGGATAGAACTCTTTTTTTCATTTTTGGAACACTTCTTTTTTGTTTGTTTGACGGAACAGGCCCACAGGGGGAGGGAACCCCCTGCCCCCGGTGGCTTGTCCGTCAAAGCAACAAAAACGCGGTGCAGGGTCACCCCTACACCGCGATATCACACAAGCCCCATATTTACACTTTCCCCTTGTCTTTCAAACGGAAAATGCGTATAATAAGGTTGGCGCAATTATTTGCTGTGTGGGAGGCTGTAGCTCCTGCATAGGGGCATGAGGTGCTGGTAACACCTCATGCCCTGCCTTTTATTACCTTGGCTTCTTTATTTTATCGCATTTCCGGGAACTTTGCAAGAGCTTTTTTGCGGCCCCGGGGCCTCAGATATCCGGGGATCAATCCTCCCCAGTGACCTCATCCAGCTGAGCCACCGAGAGAATATAGATCTTAAAGGCAGTAAGCCAATCCTGGATGCACAGAGCTTCGTCAGGGCCATGGGCACCGCCGTGACCCTCGGGCAGAAACTCGGGCTTATGACCCATCTTACGCATTCCGGGGCCAAAGGTGATGCCACCCGGCACCACGCGGCTGTAAGTGCCGCCGCCCATGGCATAGGGTTCGCTCATGTCTCCGGTCACGGACCGGTAGGCGCTCAGCAGGGCGGTGACCTTGGGGTCCTGAGGGTCAATGTAGTAGGGGTTAGAAATGTTCGCCTCAATGAGGTCTGCGCCGTTGGCGTTCAAATAGCTCTCCATGCCGGTGGTGATGGTCTCCGATTTCATGGTGACGGGGAAGCGGATGTCGATATCCAGATGAAGCTTGCCCCCCTCCATCTGGATGACCCCGGCGTTGATGGTGAGCTTGCCCGACTGCTCGTCAGCGTAGGCGATACCCAGATTGGTGCCGAAGGCATCCACAAAAGCGTGGGCGATGGTCTTACAGCCGGAGAGGTCCAGCCCGGTCTTTTCCTCCAGCAAAGCAGCGGCGGCCGCGGCGATGACGATGGCGCTGTTCTGCACGTCCTCGGCGGGGTTGGCGGCATGGCCTGCCTTGCCGTGACCGGTGATTTTTACATTCTGACCGTCGGCTTCCAGACTGATGCGTTCCACGCCCTCCAGAGCCTTTTGCGCGTCAGCCAAAGTGATGCCGCTGACGGTAAGAACGGCGGTATCGGGGATGGCGTTGCGGACGCTGCCCCCCACAAAGTTCACGATATTTTTGCCTGCGGGAATGCTGAAAGCGGCGTTGTAGCCGCCCTTCTGGGCATAGCAGGCGGGGAAGCCCGCGTCGGCAATGAGGCTCACCGCCGGGATGGGGCCCATCTTGTGCTCTACATAGTGGGCGAAGTCGGCCATCCCCGTCTCCTCGGCGCAGCCGAGCATGAGCCGCAGGGTGTTGCGGAGGGGGATGTTGTTCTCCTTAAAGAAACGCATGAGGAAGAGACACATGACGCCGGGGCCTTTGTTGTCCCCTACGCCCCGGCCAATGAGGAAGCCCTCCTTCTCGATGGGGGCGTATGGCTGGTGTATCCAGAAGTTGCCCTCGGGCACCACGTCCAAGTGGCACACCATGCCGATCTCATCCTTGCTTTCACCATAGGTGGCGGCGCCGCAGTAGCCCTCAAAGTCCTCGGTTTTGAAGCCGTAGGAGGCGCAGCGTTCCAGGGCAAAGTCCAGCATCTTCCGGCAGTCGGGGCCAAAGGGAGCGCCGGGAGCGGCCAGGTCGGCCCGGGACACGGAGGGGTGAGAGACCCACTTTTTCAGCTCCTCGACCATCTCCTGCTTATGATCGGCGATCCACTGGTCGGCCAGGGCTTCCACAATCTTTTTATCTGCCATGATTCTTACCTTCCTTTCGGGGAAATTGGTGCTTCCATTATACACGTTTTTTGCGGAACCTTCCAGAGGTTTTCCTAAACTTTTTACCGAGCGGTTACAGAATGGCACAGCGGGCAAAAAAAGGAGAAAAGACTGTAAAAGGAGCCATTTTCTCCTTGACTTTTCCTGCCAAATGGAGGATACTAAAAGAGCCGTCAGTTCGACGAAAAAAATCAAAAATCAAATGAAGGAGAAACGGAACATGAAGAAACGTATTCTTGCCCTGACCCTGTCTCTGGCCGTGGTGGCCGGCCTTCTGGCTGGCTGCGGCAACAAGGAGACCAGCCAGACCCAGGACCCCGATCCCTCCCAGTCCGCCGCCGCGCCCCAGGAGGAGACCATCACCCTGCGCATTGCCCACAACTATGACTTTGTTACCATCCCCGACGCCGTTATCGCCGCTGCCGAGCGGCTGGAGAAGCGGTATGCCGAGGAGGGCAAGAACATCCACATCGAGTTTGAGAAGGACTATCAGCGTATCGACTGGAACGAGTACAGCCAGAACCTGATTTTTGCCTACAAGAACGGCGATTGCCCCGATATCTTTTTGGTCAGCGATGTGCCCAGCATGGTAGCTTCCGGTATGCTGCTGGACCTGTCCGATCTGGACAACGGCGTCTTTGTGGACGGCGTGTTTGCTCCCTACACCGTGGACGGCAAGATCTACGCTATGCCCTTCGATCTGCCTGTCCGGGTCATCTACTATAATAAGAGCGTTCTGGTCAAGCACGGCTGGACCATGGAGGAGGCCACTGCCCTTCCCCAGAAGGTCGCTTCCGGTGAGTTCACCTGGGAGGACTTTGTCCAGCTCTGCAAGGACTTGAAGGCTGACGGTTCCTGCACTTGGGGCCTGGCCCACCGGCCTGGCTCCGGCAGCGACTTCCTGGATGTGTTCCAGACCCTGGGCGGCCGCTACTATGACGAGAACGGCACCCTGGTCTTTGACGAGGAGGCCATGCTCCGCTTCTTCCAGTTTACCTATGACGCCGCCAACACCTGGGAGATCACTCCCCATGACCTGAGCCAGCAGGGCTGGCCCGCCATCAACACCATGGCCGGTGACGGCACCGCCTTTGCCTACTACGGACCCATCTACTCCGCCACCTACGTGGCCGGCGCCGTGGAGAAGGAACCCGAGCAGTTTGCCGAGGACGTGGCCTTTATGATGTTCCCTGCCTCCGAGTACAACAAGGATCCCTTTGTCATCGCCGCTCCCCAGGGCATGGGCATCAACGCCGACACCAAATATCCTGAGATCTGCAAGGACCTTCTGAAGGAACTGGCAAACAACTCCTACGATATCCTGGCCGATCACGCCGATACCATCTTCACCCTGTCCTCCATCAAGGAGGCCAATGAGTTGGAGGCCATCACCACCAACCCCATCGTCCGGGATTGCGGCTACATGGCCGACTACTCCATCTCCGTGCCCAGCGTGGATGGGATGAATGCCTTCACCTCTCAGCTCCACACCGAGATCGTGCAGCTGGAGCTGGGCGCCATCACCCCCGAGGAGGCTGTGGCCGACATGAAGATCCAGCTTGAGCTGAATCTGGATGCCGACGAGATCATTTTCGAATAATATCATCAACGGACCAAAGAAGCTGCCGCCAGTCGGCGGCAGGTTCTTTGGTTTTCACGTATCAAGGAGGTTGACGACGTGAGGCGAAAAAATAACGTCCAGGCCTACGCCTTCCTGACGCCCTTCCTCATTCTTGTCACGGTCCTCTACATCCTGCCGGCCATCCTGACAATCGTGATGGCCTTCACCGACCTTGATAAGACTTTCATCTGGAAGATGGCGGGCCTGAAAAATTTCCAGCGGATCTTCCGGGATCCCAATACCCTGACTATCCTGAAAAATACGGTGGTCTATGTGGGCGTGTGTATCTCGGCCACTCTGCTCATTGACCTGATGTTTGCCACCCTGACGACTCATTTTATCAAGACCGAGCGTGTCTCCAGCTTTTTCAAGGGTGTGCTGATGATCCCCATGATCACCCCGGCGGTGGTTTACTCCGTTTTGTGGATCTGGCTTTTGGCCTCCACCGGGGATGGCGTGCTGAATCAGATCTTTATGGGTATCACGGGGTCAAGCTCCCCTGTGAACTGGATCGCCAAATACCCCATGCAGGTGGTGATTATGGCGAAGCTGATGACAAGCATCGCCTACGGCACCACCATTTTCTCCAGCGCCATCAAGTCCATTCCGGAAAACCAGTTCAAGGCTGCCTGGGTGGACGGGGCCAAGGAATGGGAGATCGTCAAGTCCATCATCCTGCCCAACCTGCGCTTCCATATCGTGTTTATTGCGCTGTGGGAGACTTTGGGTCTTCTCACCGACTACACCACCATCCTCCTTATCACCGACGGTGGACCGGGTGTAGCCAGCGAAGTGTGGGCCCTTTCCGCCTACCACAAGGCCTTTATCAACGGTAAGTACGGCTACGGCGCCGCAATTTCCCTCATGCTGATCCTGGTGGTGCTGGTGCTGATGGTAGCTATCAGCATCATCAATGCCCGGATGGAAAGGAGTGAGCGCAATGGCGAGACATAAGGACGAAAGCCGCCCCTCCTACGAGATGCGGAAGGAATATATCGCTGTGGGCGCCATGGTTCTTCTCTGCCTTCCCATCTTTGCGATCTACATTTCCTTTTTCTCTCAGGCCTTCTTTGTGGGCGGCCAATTCTCCCTGGAGAATTTCCGCTTCCTCTACACCACCATCGTGCTGGGTCAGTATACGGTGCCTGCTATGGGTCCCGCCTTTACCAACACGGTGCTTTTCACCATCTGTGTCACCACGGCGGAGGTAGTTATCAGCCTGATGGCCGGCTACGCCCTGAGCCGGATCCAGTTCACCGGCCGGTCCGTTCTGCAGAAGCTGCTCCTTCTGCTGCGGCTTTTCCCCGGCGTGCTGCTGCTCATCAGTATCCTCTACATCCTTATGAGCCTGAAGCTCCTCAACACCATGGTGGGTGTGGTGCTGGTAGCCATCGCTCTGCGGCTGCCCGGCTCCACCTTCATTATCCGCAACTTCTTCAACGACATTCCTCAGGATCTGGAGAATTCCGCCCTGGTGGACGGCTGCAACCGGCTTACTGCCTTCTTCCAGGTCATCATCCATCTGGTGAAGCCGGGCATCGCCTCCATTGGTATGTTTTCTTTCATGAGCGCCTGGTCCAACTACCTGCTGTTCAACACCCTGATCCTTACCGGCAAGGTGCCCATCATGGCTACCTACCTGCGCAGCCTCAGCCTGAACGATCAGATGATTGCCGACTACGGCATCTTCTCCGCCATGGCCCTGATCTATATGCTGCCGGTGCTGATCTTTTTTGTCATCTCTCAAAAATCCCTTATGAAGGGCGGTTTCTCAGGAGGTAAAGGAATATGATCCGTATTGAAAAGCTGCGTAAGCAGTACGATTCCAAGACTGTGGCTCTGGATAACATCGACCTGGTGTTTGAGGATTCCACCTTTGTGGCCCTGCTGGGCCCCTCGGGCTGCGGCAAGACGACGACCCTGAACTGTATCGCCGGCCTTCTGGAGCCCACCGCCGGCAAGATCTACTTCGGCGATAAGGACGTGACCAATCTCCAACCCAAGGACCGAAACATCGGCATGGTGTTCCAGTCCTACGCCCTCTACCCTCATCTGAAGGTCATCGACAACATTGCCTTCCCCCTGAAACAGAAGGGTATGGGTAAGGAGGAGCGTTACGCCAAGGCCCGGCAGATCGCCGAGATGCTCCAGATCGAGTCTTTGCTGGACCGGAAGCCCAACCAGCTCTCCGGCGGCCAGCAGCAGCGGGTATCCATGGCACGGGCCCTGGTGAAGGAACCCGATGTCCTGCTGCTGGACGAGCCCATGAGCAACCTGGACGCCCGGCTGAAGATCGAGATCCGGGACGAGATCCGCCGGGTCCAGCAGGAGACGGGCATCACCTCCATCATCGTCACCCACGACCAGGAGGAGGCCATGGCCATCGCCGACAAGATCGCCATTCTGGACAATGGCCGTATCCAGCAGTACGACACCCCCGAGCACCTCTACCATTATCCCGCCAACCTCTTTGTGGCGAAGTTCATGGGCAACCCGCCCATGAACTTCGTGGATGCCAAGCTGGACGCCGAAGGCACCCGCGTCTACGGTGACGGCTTCGAGTTGGAGCTGGAGGAGAAGGATAAGATTGGCGGCAAGAAGTTTGCCGGCCGGGAGGTAAAGATCGGCGTTCGGAGCCACCTGATGGCGGTGGAGACCCAGAAGGTGCCCCAGGCCATGCAGATGAAGCTCCAGATCGTGGAGAACCTGGGCAAGGAATTGTTGGTCTCCGGCATGGTGGGGGACAGCTTTGTCCGGGTCACCGTTCCCGAGGACCATGAGATGTTCATGACCTACAAGAAGCTAGCTTCCAGCGAAGCGCCCTTCGTATGGCTGCGGATGACCGGCGTCTACAACATTTTTGATGCGGAGACCGGTGTCAACATCGGATTGGAGCAGTAATATGACATTTATGGAAACCATCGCCGCTGACGCCGGAAAGCGGCTTTTGATCGGCGGCCACCGGGGTCACCTCTCTGAGGTAAGGGAAAACACAGTGGAAAATTTTGCGGAGGTGCTGGGCTGCGGCATCGACTACATTGAGATTGATGTGCAGCTTACCGCCGATGACCAGGTGGTGATCTACCACGACTTGGACATGGGCCAGCGCTCTCCCCTTCCGGGGAAGGTCCGGGACTATACCGTAGCACAGCTGAAGGCGGCATTCGAGATCAATACCCTGGATGAGGCCGTCTCCTGGTGCAAAGAGCACGGGATGGCTGTCCTTCTGGAGATCAAGAGCCGGGAACTGGAGATGCACAACACCATGCCCACCCTGGCCCAGCGGATCGTGGAGTGCCTGCGCAAATACGATTTCTTCGATATGTGCATCGTCTTTGGTACCGACCACGCCACCCTAAAGCGTATTACCACCCTGGAGCCACGGGTGAAGCTGGCTCTCATTGTGCCCCACGTGCCCCACGACCCGGCGGGGCTTATGAGGGACATGGACGCCATGATCTACCTCTGCTTCCTGGACAACCTCAGCGTGGAACTGGTGGAGGAGCTTCATAAAGCGGGCTATCTGGTGGACGGCAGTGTGGTAAACACAAAAGAACGGCTGGAGGCTGCTCTGGCTCTCAATGTGGATATGATTGAAAGCGACCATCCCGAAATGATTCTGGAGTTTTACCGGGAGCTGACAGGGAAAGGGGGCGGGGGCCAATGATCGACGTGGTGGACCTTCACACCCACACCATTGCCAGCGGACATGCCTACAATACCATCTATGAGATGGCCCGCTCGGCTAGCGAGAAGGGCGTTCAGCTTCTGGGGATTTCCGACCATGCCCCTGCCATGGAGGGCTCGGCCAGCAAGCATTATTTTCGCTCCAGCAGCGTTATTCCTCGGGAACTTTTTGGGTTGAAATTGCTCTTTGGCTGTGAGTTGAACATCATTGATCTGGAAGGGCATGTGGATCTGGATGAGGTGTTTTCCGCCCCGTTGGATTATGCCGTAGCCAGTATGCATGATGTGTGTATCCGTTCGGGCACGATGGAGGAGAATACCCGGGCCTATCAAAAGGCGATGGACAACCCCAAGGTGAACATCATCGGCCACCCTGACGACGGCACCTTCCCAGTTGATTTCGATGTTTTGGCCCGCTCGGCAGCGGAGCATGGGGTGCTTCTGGAGCTCAACGAAGCCTCGGTCCGTCCGGGCAGTTATCGGAAGAATGCCCGGCCCAATGCGATGAAAATGTTGGAATGTTGTGTCAAGTACGGCACCAAGGTCCTCGTCAGCAGTGATGCCCATATTGAATGTGATATTCTGCGCCACACCAGCGCTCTGGCTCTTTTGGAGGAGGCAGGCTTCCCGGAGGAACTGGTGGTGAACCGCTCGGTGGAGCTTACCTTGCAGGCCTTACAGGAAAAAAGATGATAAAAACACCCGGAGCCGTTTGCCAAGGGTGGATAAGGAAGTAATCTGAAAACCATATACCCCAAGGCATTGCAAAGGCGAAAAGAGCCGAGAAGTACAGAAATGTGCTTCTCGGCT
>JAAWPV010000020.1 GCA_022800215.1 Oscillospiraceae bacterium
TCCAACGGCATCGCCTTCTCCGACGGCAAGGAGATCTGGTGGATGGAAACCATCGGCGGCCACCACTGGATGGCCGTCCGTGTCCCCGACGACCGCTATGTCATCATGCCCAACCAACTGGGTATCGACCATTTCGATTTTGAAGACGCCTTCGGCAAGAAGAAAAACTTCATGTGCTCAGCCGATATGAAGGAATTTATCGCCGAAAACCACCTTGCCCTGGACCTGAACGGCGACTTTAACCCCCGGCTGGCCTTCGGCTCCCACTCCGACCAGGACCACATCTACAATACCCCCCGGGCCTGGTTCATGGGCCGGTACTTCAATCCCACCACCTACCGCTGGGACGGCCCCGACGCCGACTTTGGCCCCGAAAGCGACAACATTCCCTGGTCCTTCGTCCCTGAGCATAAGATCACCGTGGAGGACGTGAAGTACATCCTCTCCTCCTACTACCAGGGCACACCCTACAACCCCTACGGCCACGACGCCCAGAAGGGCAAGTACCGCCCCATCGGCATCGGCCGCACGGGCACCATGGCCATCCTCCAGATCCGGGGCTACCTGCCGAAGGAGATCGCGGCGGTGGAGTGGATCTGCTTCGGCCCCAACTCCTTCAACGCTGCCCTGCCTGTCTACGCCAACGTGGAGAAGCTGCCCGACTACCTCGCCAAAACCACTCTGGACGTAGACACCGGCACCTTCTACTGGGCCAGCCGGCTCATCGCCGCCATGGCAGACAACAACTACTCCACCTCTATTCAGTTGGTGGAGCGATACCAGAACGCCATCGCCAACGGCGGCAGCCGGATCATCTATGAGTACGACAAAAAAATGCTGGAGGCCAAGAAGTTTGACCTTTTGGACGAGGCCAACAAAAAGCTCTGTGAGCTGGCCAAGAAGGAGTCCGTCGCCGCTTTGGGTAAGGTCCTGCACCAGGCAAGCCTTGCCATGAAATGCAACTACAACCGGGCGGACAACTGAACCCCGAAAAAGAGGCCGGGACCATCCAGAGGGATGGTCCCGGCCTTTTTATGGGCTTTTACTTATTTCGCCAGCTCGTCTGCGGCCCGCTGGCCGGCCAGGCCGCCGAAGGTGACGGCCCGGGGCAGGGGGGTCAGGGCGTAGGTGCCGTCGTCCGCCGTCTCGCCGGCGGCGTAGAGGCCGGGGATGGGGGTGTCGCTTCCATCCAGGGCGTGCATGTCGGCGTCCACGGCGATGCCGCCAAAGGTGCTGTGGATAACGGGAATGATCTCGGCGTAGTAGAAGGGCCCGTTGGTGAAATCACAGGTGACGGCACTCTTACCCCAATCCTCGTCCTTACCGCCGGAGACAAAGCCCTGATATCGCTCGATGGTACCGGCAAAGGCCGTCTTGTCCACGTCGATGACGGCGGCCAGCTCCTCCAGGGTGTCCACCTTCTGGTAGAGGCCCAGAGTGGCCTGGCCCACAGGGTTGGCGTCCACCACGGACTGATCCATCACCAGGTAGGCGGACCCGCCGGTCTGCTGGACGATCTCCTCGGCCACGCAGTAGACGGGCAGGGACATCCACAGGTTATGGGCCCGCTTCATGTCGTCCACAAGAGCGGGGTCCACCCCCTCCAGGGACAGGTCATCCAGCTCGTTGACAAATCGCTCGCCTTCCCGATTTACCAGGATGGCGCCGGAGCGCAGGGCCATAAAGGCGGGGCTGTCGGGCAGTAAGGACACCCGGACATGGTCCATGTGGGTGAGCTTGGCCCCCACGGCCTCCGCCATGCGGATACCGTCGCCGGTGGAGCTGTCGGGGTTGTCGGTGCCGCAGGTCCCCCAGTAGGGGGTATACTGGCCCAGCATCTCCTGGCTGGCGGAAAAGCCGCCGGTGGCAAGGACCACCGCGCCACAGCGGACCTCATATTCACCGCCGGGGCTCTTGACCTTGGCGCCGCAGACCTTTCCGTCCTCATAGAGGAGCTCCGTGACCTCGTTTTCCAGCCGCAGCTCCACTGTGGTGCCGTCCAGGATCTTCTTCAGGGTGGTACAAACCTGGTAGCCGGGGATGGTGCCGTCCGCGGGCTTCAGGTTGTAATCCTTCTGAACAGCCCCCAGGTCGGCGCCGTTGTCGATGAGCCAGTCGGCGGCTTTGGAACTGTTGGAGATCAGCAGCTCCACCATGCTGAGGTCGGCCCGGTTCTCGCTGGCGCTGATCTTGTAAAAGTCCTCATAGCTGGCGTTGGCTCCGACGGCCGTCTGGGCCTGGGAGGTGGCCACGGGGAAGTTGGAGTGGGCGTAGCTGCCGGCGCCTCCCACCCGGTCCGTCTTTTCCAGCAGGAGCACCTGACAGCCGGCCTGACTGGCGGCATAGGCCGCCGTCATGCCGGCGGGACCGGCCCCCACCACCAGCACCTGGGTGGTGGTATCTTCCGCCTTGGCTGTCTCGCCCTTTTCACCGGCGGCACCGGAGAAGTCGGCAGGATCGGCGCCGGCCTGCCGAATGCAGTCCCGGACCGCCTCCAGGATGGCGTCGCTGGTGAGAGTCACGCCGCTGACGGCGTCCACCCCCACACTCTGGTTTTCCACTATGGCGGCGGGGACGGCAGTCAGGGCCTCATCGGCGAGGCCCTTGGTCTCATTGTGGGCCAGGACCCTTACCGAGGTGATCTCACTGTCGGAGAAGACCACCTCCACCTCCACGTCGCCCCCCTTTCCGGGGGCCTTGGCGGTGTAGGTACCGGCGGTGAAGAGCGCTTCCGCGCCAAGGGTCCCGGTCTCCGCCGGGGACGTATTTTGTGCCGCCGGGGCACAGGCGCTGAGGACCAGGCTCACGGCAAGGGCAAGCAGGGGCAGTTTCCAACTTCGTTTCATGGGGATTCCCTCCTTTTTTTGGTGAAATACAGTATACCGACAAATTTTATCTCTGTCGGTACTTTAGAGTACCTTTACACTGGCGGGAAATATGTTAAAATATTGATAAACTTTTATGGGGGAGGCGGTGTCTGTGGAACAGATCCGGCCAAAATATTACTATTCTGGGGATTTTTCTCCCCATGAAGCCCTTTTTCGCCGCTATCCCCACCAGGAGTTGACCTTTCAGAAGGGGCAGACTCTTTCGATGCCGGGGGTCTATTTTGACGCCCACTTTTTTATCCTCTCAGGCTCCATCGCCACCTTTTATCTCCACTGCTCCGGGAACGAAAAGCAGATGTTTATCCACGGCCCCGGTATCGTCTGGCCTCTCTTTATCTCCCAACATTTTGAGCAGGAGCGGAACCTGCGCATCTGCGCCCTGGAGGAGACCCGGTGCCTTGCCTTTGATAACAAGACCCTTCACACCATCATTGACGACCACAGGGAGCTATTCCCCGTGATGATGAATCTGGCCCGGAAGACCATGGATTTTCTGCTCTTCGACTGCTGTAATCAATGCTTCAATTCCGGCATTGAAAAGCTCTGCAATTGCCTTTACTCCCTGTGCCGGGACCGACCCGACTGCCGGCGGGATGGCCAGGGCTTCCACCTTCCCATTACCCAGGCAGCTCTCCGGGGTCTCATCGGGCTGAACAAGACCAACACCCACAAATATCTTTCTATTTTGTAGCAAAATGGGATCCTCTCCACCGGGCGGGGAGAGATCATCGTACACGACCTGAACCGCCTTTGCGATTTCTGCTCTCCTGAGATCATTCCCAACGATGATCTGGAGCATGGGACCGTAAAGGGAACAAAAAAGCAGGACAGCCAACTGTAGGCTGCCCTGCTTTTGATCTGCCTCTTATACCAGTCCCAGAAAGGCCGCGGTGGCGGCCAGGGCGGTGGCGATGACGGCCAGGGAGGCCGCCACATCCAGCCACACCGGTGCCTGCTTGCGCACGGTGCGGGGGGCAGAAGCCATCTCCTCCACCGTGGCCTCCGCTCCGGCGGTCTGCTCCGCCGTCTGGACCAGGTCCTTCCAGGCGTTCTTGGTCTCCAGCCGCTGGCGGCAGCGGGCAAAGTCCAGCACCTCGCCGACAGCGCCGGGGGCTGGAGCGGCGGCAGGCGCGGTAACAAAGGTCAGAAGGTCGGCTCCGCCGCTGACCTTGACTCTTTTCGCGCTGAGATTATAATAGATGGTATCCATAGGGAACCCTCCTTCGGTTTGTTGCCCTTAGCATAACAAACCCAGTGTCCTATAAATAGGACTTTATTCGCCTGCGGCAGGTCTTTTTTTGAAAATTGGAACATCCGTTCCTCTATACTATACAACGTCTGTTCGATTTTGTCAAGAACAAATGTTCTGTTTTAAAGTTTTTCTGTGGGGCGGGTGTATGGGGCTTTCCCCGGCAATGCCGGCTTTCAGGCGGTTCCCCTTTACTTATTCTTTGACTTTGTCGGTTCTATCCCCTATAATAGAATTCAATCAATTCCTTTTTTCAAATGACTATTTTCCAGATATGTATGGCCTATATGCAAATTTCAGGAGGAAATGAGATGGATGAATTAAGCTTGCAGCGGGAAAATGGGAAAATCTATTCACATATACGCGGCAAATGGCTGGACGAGACCCCGGAAGAATTTGTCCGGCAAACGTTTGTGGTAGACTTGGTAAACAATTTTGGTTATCCTCTTGATGTAATGGCCGAAGAGTACAGTGCGGATATGGAAACGCGGGGTGTGCGTTCTACACGCGCTGATATCGTTATATATAAATCCAAAGAAGATAAGGCGCGCAATTATAACGCACTTATTGTTATAGAATGCAAGGCAGAAACCGTAAAAATCCGGCTGGAGGATTTCTACCAGGGAGCGGAGTATGCTGCCAAACTGCGCGCTCAGTTTCTGGTTTTGCACAACTCCAAGGAAACGCACTTTTATGCGGTTGATATGGATAAAATCCCGAACAAGAAGGATGCGTTTGCTCAAATTGTTACGATTCCGCTCTACGAAGATATCCACAATGACAAAAAGATCGACCTGATCAAAAAGCAGACAAAAACCTTTACACGTGAAGACTTCACCAGAATGCTGCGAACCTGCCATAATATCATTCGAAATAACGACAAGCTTTCTCCGGAAGCAGCATTTGATGAGATCAGCAAGATCCTGTTTATGAAAATTAACTTTGAACGGGATAAAAAGGGCACACAGGTATTTACCAAACAGGAATATAACCGCCAAAAAGCGATTGAAGAAAAATACAATGAAAATCATCACATACAAAATCCGCCTCCATTTATGCAAACGCTTTTCAACGATACAAAACAAGCGTTCAAAGATGATCAAATTTTTGAGGAAAATGAGATCATCCAGATTCGGGAAAACAGCTTTGTGCAGATCATAGAAAGCTTGCAGTTCTATAATCTTTCAGATACGCAGGATGATATCAAAGGCATTGCGTTTGAACAGTTTTTAGGAACAACGTTCCGCGGCCAGCTGGGGCAATTTTTTACCCCGCGGACCATCGTAAACTTTATGACCGAAATCCTCGATCCGAAAGAAGGAGAAGTCATTTGTGACCCCACCTGCGGCAGCGGCGGTTTTTTGATCAAGGCGTTTGAATATGTCCGGGAGCAGATCGAAGAAACCATCAAAGCGGAAAAAATCCGGCTGCGCGCAGAGTTGGAAGGACCTGATTTTGAATCAAAAAGCCCAGAGGAACAGCGTACGATCATCCAAAAAATAGACGCCATGCAGGCTGCGTTGAACAGTGAGCTTGATACCCAAAAAACCGGCAGCCGCATGTATCATCTTTCCCACGACTGCATCTATGGTACCGACGCCAATCCCCGCATGGCCCGCACTTCCAAGATGAATATGATCATGCATGGTGACGGACATAGCGGCGTGTATCACCATGACGGCCTACTGAATATCGGTGGCATTTTTGAAGAGCGCTTTGACGTCATCCTCACCAATCCGCCCTTTGGCTCCCGTATTGACAAAAGTCAGAAAATCTCCGAAACTGACATACTTACAGATACAACTTTGCTGAAAAAATACCGTGAAAAGTACGGCTCTCCTTATGATAAAGCGCTGAAGCAGATAAATAACCATATTGGGAACTCTCTGCTTTCCCTCTTTGACACCGGCGGGATGTCTGCCTTGACAGAGGTTCTTTTTATGGAGCGATGCCTGCGGCTCTTAAAAAAGGGCGGACGCATGGGGATGGTTTTGCCGGAAGGCGTTCTGAATACTCTGACCCTTCAAAAAGTGCGGGAGTACTTTGAGGGGAGAGCTAAAATCATCCTGATCTGTTCCATTCCCCAGGATGTCTTTATTGCCGCCGGTGCAACCGTTAAGCCCAGCCTGGTGTTTTTTAAGCGTTTTACCGCAGAGGAAGAGCAGCAATACGCGGAAATCAAAGAGAAGGCTTACCAAGAGGCCCGGGTACCATACCAGGCGGAAGAAGACCGGCTGACGGCAGAATATCAGGCCTTCGCAGCGGCAGGAAAAAACCGCACAAAAGAAGCCCGCGCCATTCTCGCACAGCTGAACGCTGTTTCAGACGCCATTTCAGAGGATGCAAAACCACTGGTGAAAGCGTATTTTGACTACGAGATCCCTATTGCCCGGGTTGAGGACGCGGGCATTACATCCACCGGAGCGGCTTCGCCCGGGAATCAGCTGCCACAGCTGCAAAAAGAGTATGCACAATACAAAACGGAACACAAGCTCTGGGAGGCGAATCAGCCTCAAATATGCTATTTTTTGAGCGAAAATGGCGAGGTTGTGCGGAAAATGGGCGAAGAAAGTGAAGGAGAGGTCTTGCATGTTGATGGCTGAACAGACCCTCTTGCACGCCGTCCGTTTTGCTGATTTGACAAAATGGAGCCCCAATGTCTCTGTTTTCGACCAAATGCAGACAAACGACCCTTTGGTTCCGCTCACGAAACTGCTCACACGGGCGAAAGTGCCGGTGGACGTTGAGGATGATCAGTTATATAAGCGCATTACCGTCCGCCTTTACGGGCAGGGCGTGCTTCAGCGCGACCAGATTTACGGCAAAAGCATTGGCACCAAAAAGCAATTTATCGCTCACACCGGTCAGCTGATCATTTCTCGGATTGATGCCCGAAACGGCGCGTTCGGGATCGTGCCGGAAGAATTGGATGGCGGGATCGTCACAAATGATTTCTGGCTGTTTGACGTACAGAACGTGCTGCCGCAATATTTGATCCTGGTTTTGTCTTCCGAGCTCTTCCAGCGGCATTGGCAGGCGCAAAGCAGCGGCACAACAAACAGGCAGCGCGTAAGCGAAAATGATTTCTTGTACTCTAAGATCGCCCTGCCATCCTTGGAAAAGCAGCAATCATTATTGGATAAGTATAACAATGTCTCTGAACAGGCTTGTAAAAGCGAATATGACGCGGCTGCGCTTGAACAAGAGGTTGACCGCTATCTTTATGACGTGTTGGGAATTCACAGGCGAAATGCGCCAGAGAACAAAACCCTTTTAACATTGGCGGCATTTAAGGACATATCCCAGTGGGGTTATGACAAGATCGCACTGCCGTTTCCTTTCGCATTCAAAAAATACCAGGCGTATTCGTTTTATACGAAACCGTCATGGCTAAGGGAAATTTATCGCGGAAAAAGCCCGAAGTATTGCAGCACAGGCACCTCCATTATCCTAAATCAAAAATGTAATCGCATGGACTATATTGACTTAACTTACGCAAAAAACGTAGAGAGCGCATGGGTAAATGGAATCGACCCAAAGTATTTTACCCAAAAGGGGGACATTCTGCTCAACTCCACGGGTGAGGGCACCCTTGGCAGGGCCAGCTTGGTCACAGATAAATGTTCCCATCTTCTCTATGACAGTCATATGCTGTTGCTGCGCGTGAATGAACACGAGGTTGTTCCGCAGCTGTTGGTCGACCTCATAAACAGTTCGTTCGGCCAAAAGCAGGTTGAGATTTGCAAAAGCGCCCAGGCCACGAAGCAAACAGAATTAGGCATCAAAAACGCAAAGAAAATACTGTTCCCCCTTCCGGAATTATCGCTTCAGAATGAAATCTCCGCCGTAGTACAGGAAAAGAAGCAGCAGATACGGGCGCTTCGGTCAAACGCGGAAAAATTGCGTCAATATGCAAAAGAAGAATTTGAGAAAGCCGTTTTTGGCTCGATATAATTCGGACTTTTTGATTCTGCAGCTGATGGCCAAACAGCCGCTTCGCATTTGCCTTCTGTGAATTTTTTCTGAGAAATGGGAACTTTTCCCCTTTTTTATCGTCTAAAGAAACAACGGAGGGCCTTTGGCCCTAAAAAGGGAGGAACAGTTATGAAGCTGCGAAAGATCCTGTCGGCTGCTTTGGCGCTGACCATGAGCCTGAGCCTCTATACCCCCGCCCTGGCCGCCGAGGCCGCTGATGCCAGGCTCACCCAGGTGACGCTGGCGGTGAAAGGCATCCTGAACGTGGGGGACGAGTATACCGAGTTTTACGGCGAGCCCAGCGAGACCCCCTTGGGCACCCGCTGGAGCCTCAGTTGGTCCAGCGACGCCACCCGGCTTTCGGTCACCGCCACTGAGACGGGCAAGGTGCTGAATATGAACCTCTGGGAGACGGGGGACGTGGTCGCCCCCGCAGTCAGCGGCGGCGCTTACGGCCTCACATTCCCCAATATGTCCCTGGCTGAGGCTCGGGAGAAGGCGGAGGCCTTCCTGAGCCGGGTGCTCTCAGACAACGAAAAGGCCGTCTTCACCGAGAAGGAGAGCGAGAGCCTGTCCGCCACCAGCTACTCCTTCCGGGGGGAGATCACCCTCAACGACACTGCCACCCCCATGACCTTCCAGGTCCGGGTGCGGCTCAGCGACGGGGCGGTCACCAGCTTCAGCCGTGGGGACGAGAGCGATTACGCCGGAACTCCCGGTGCTCCCGGCACGGTGACCACCGCCGAAAAGGCGGGGGAGCTTCTGAAGTCCACCCTAAAAATGCGGCTGGAGTATGTCTGGGACGAGGACCGGGAACTGGCGGTGCTCCGCTACCTGCCTGAGTCCACCGATGATTTCTATGTGGATGCCGCCACCGGGGCGCTGATCAATCTTACCGAGCTGCGCAGCAGGCTGAACCAGCAATATACCGCCGGGATGGGAAATCTCAAAAACGAGGCCATGGAGGACGCCATGCTCTTTGCCCCCGAGGCCGGCGCCACCCTCACCGAAACCGAGCTGGCAGGCGTTGCCAAGCTGGAGGATGTGCTCACCAAGGAGGCGCTGGACAGCAAGATCCGGGCCTGGAGCGAGCTGGGCCTTACGGGCTTCACTCTGGGCTCCGCCAGCTATTCGGTGGACCGGGAAACCGGTGAGGTCACCGCCCGCATCTCCTACGCCAAGAACACCGAGGAAGGCATCTACCGCCGGTATGTGACGGTGGACGGCAAGACTGGGGAGCTTCTCTCCATGTCGGGTTACCGGCCCTGGCAGGCGGAGGATACAGATATCCTCTCCGCTGCGGCCGCCCAGAAGAAGGGGGAGGCCTTCCTCCAAAAGCTGTGGGGGGGCCAGTTCGGCAAGACCGCCCTCTACACCCCCGTCAGCGACGGGGAGAAGGTCACTTCCTACAACTTCACCTTCGCGCAAAAGGCGAACGGTTACTTCTATCCCGCAAACTCCATCTCGGTGCAGGTGGACGCGGTGAACGGCTCCGTCATGGGCTTCTCCAAGGATTTTGACGATGATGTGAAATTCGACGACGCCCAGGGCCTTATCTCCCTGGAGGCCGCCATCGACGCCTGGGCCGGGACCTTCCCGGTGGACTTCGGCTACATGGCCATCCCGGTGGAGCTCAACCTGGACCAGCCGGAGTTTATGCCCCTGCGGAACGCAGGCTACACCTACTACAACGCCCTGAAGCCTGGCTACGCTTACGGAGAGCGGGATGCTTGGTACACCGGGGTGGACGCCAAGACCGGGGAGCCGGTGGCGACCCCCCGGACCGAGGCCAAGGCCATGACCTACGACGACCTCCAGGGCCACTGGGCCCAGGCCGCTTTGGAGGAGTTGGCCCGGTATCAGGTGGGCTGGCTGGGGGGTAAGGCCCAGCCCGACAAAGCCCTCACCCAACTGGACTATGTGATGCTCCTGGCCAGCGCCGACGGCTATGCCATCGACCTGGAGCAGGGGGACGACATCGAGTGGCTCTACTCCTACGCCCTCCGCCGGGGCATCCTTACCGAGGCGGACAAGGGGAAGGACAATAGGCCCATCACCCGCTCGGAGATGGTGAAAATGCTCCTCAATTCCCTGGGCTACGGCCCCGTGGCACAGCTGCCCGGCATCTTCCGCTGCGATTTTGCCGACGCTTCCGCCATCCCCACGCCCGATTTGGGCTACGCTGCCATCGCCCAAGGATTGGGTATTGTCAAAGGGGACGACAACGGCAATTTTGCCCCCGGCCGCTTCGCCACCCGGTGCGAGGCCGCCTATATGCTCTGGCTCTATATGAAGCGGTAATTCCCGCATGATAAAAGGGACGGTATGGAAAATCCATACCGTCCCTTTTTCTTCCCTTGCACAGGAATAAGTGAAATGGTATAATGGTTCCAGACAAAAAAGTGAAACTATCCTGTATTGGGCGCTTTGTGCCCTTGCAAAGCGCCCCGGTATTTTCAAAATACCGGGGGAGAGGAGGGAGCAAGTATGAATGACCGCCAGCGGGGGATCCTGCTCCATCTGGTGGCGGCGGAGGACCCGTTGACCTCGGACTATCTGGCGCAGCAGCTCGATGTAAGCAGCCGCACCATCAAGTCGGATATGGTGGTTCTGTCTGCCGAGCTCCGCGAAAACGGAGCTGAGCTCATTTCCCGCCAGAACCGGGGATACAGCCTGCAGATTCTGGACGACGAGCGGTTTCAAACCCTCTACGCCTTCACCAGCATGAAGATGGGCCGCACCTCCTCCCAGGGGGAGGGCGCCCGAATGCTCTACATTGCCCGAAAGCTGGTAGCCGCTCCCACCGGCGTTTTGTTGGATGAGCTGGCGGAAGAGCTTTACCTCAGCCGGGGCGCCCTTCGGGCCCCGCTTCGGGAGGCTGTTACCTTCTGCGAGAGCTTCCACCTCCAGGTGACCTCCATCCCCGGTCAGGGCCTTCGGGTCACAGGGGAGGAACACTTGCTGCGGCTGGCCGCCACCGAGCTTTTTGAAATGCACTTCCACACCATGGAGTTGGAGCAGGCCGACGAAAATTACGCCAAATGGGTGGAATGCGACTCCAAGGAGCGTCAGGATATTCGGCACACCTTCCTGGCCGTTCTGCGGGAAAGTCCCTTTGCCCTGCTGGACATGTCCACCCAGCGGATCGCCCGCTACCTGGTCCTGGCCCGGAACCGCTGCCGGGCGGGAATGGGCATCCATCTGCCCCATGCCTGGGTCCGGGAAGTCCACACCTCCCCCCTCTACGAGGTGGCTGACCGCATCTACACCGCCCTGGCCCAGCAGTTTGACGACTTCCGGATGGACGACGAAGAGGTCTGCTTTTTGGCGATCCTTTTGATGATAGGCCTCAGCCCCAGCTACCACCCCGCCTCCCCGGAACCCATACCTTACCTGACCCGCCGTATTGCCGAGCTGACGGGAACCTTGCTGGAGTGCGCCTACCGTCGGACCGGCATTGACCTAGCCGCCCTGCCCGGCGTCCGCGCCCTCCTTCAGGAAACTTTGCTGCCCATCGTCGTCCAGGCCCGCTACGGCCTGGATGGGTACCAGAGTCTCAGCGGCCAGACTGAGGGCCACTATCTTCAGCTTCCTGTGGAAGTCTACTACGCCCGGCTGCTGGCCGCCGAACTTTCCCGTCAGCTCCCGTGCAAGATCTCCAACCGGGACCTCTCTATTCTCTCCTGCTATATGAACATAGTGCTGTGGCAGGTAGAGTACCCTATCAAACCCCTGCGGCTCATCATGTCCAACTCGGATATCGGCGGAAACGCCTACTCCCAGCTTGTCTCCCGGCGTCTGAAAGAGCAGTGGCCCAAACTCATTGACAGCATTGACGCCATGTCCCTCTATGAGGTCCGGCGGATGGACCCGGACAGCTACGACGCCGTCCTTCTGGGATACAGCCGCCACCGGAATATAAGCTCCTACTATAATTATAACGCTCCCGCCGCTTTTGTCATGCTCAACCAGCCCCACCAGTCTTTCGATTCAGTCTACAACAATGTGCTCATTCATGCCTTCCAGTTCAGCGCCGTCCTGCCCAAGGCAGAGACCTTCCATCTCCATGAGGGGTTCCGCTATTATGACGTGGAGCAGGCGTTCCAGTTCCTCTGCGCCCGCTATGCCCGGGATCCCGCCTGCGAGGTCCGTATGCTGTCCCTCCTTCGCCAGCAGGAACGGATCCTCTCCCTGGCCCAGCGGGACTGCGCCATTGTTTTGGTGGAGCGGGAGCTCTGCAAGGAGGATTGTTTTCACTTTTACCGGCTGAGCAAACCGGGCCTGTGGGGAGATCAACGGATCCAATGGCTCCTTTTCCTCACTGTTCCAAGGCAGGACCCCGCCGCCCTCAAGGCACTGGGCATCCTTTTGGGAGAATTGTCAAAAAACGGGGAAAAAATTTGTGAATTTGTCGAGGCCCCCCAGGCGGCTTCCCTTCGGCTCTTGCAGGAAAATATGCAAACTGCACAAAAATCATCCATATAATTTATTGTATTTCAACTGTTGTCGATGACTAATTTCACTAATTCGTTTTGCAAAAGTGAAGTTTTCCCTTTTTCCGGATGGAATTTGATTTGAATAGCAAGCAAATTCACTATAAAATATGAATAAACTATGAATCATAATAGGGCGGGTTGCCCAAAACCAAGGAGGATGTTTCATGTTAAAGATTTTCCTTTCCTCTCATGGCAAATTTGCCAGCGGTATTCAGAGCTCCTGCGGCATCCTGCTGGGCCCCAGCGAGAACCTGACGGTGTTCGACGCCTACATTGACCAGTCCAGCGTCCAGGACCACCTGGACCCTTTCTTTGAGACAGTGAGTCCGGAGGACCAGGTGCTTTTGTGCAGCGACCTCTTCGGTGGCAGCGTCAACCAGGTGATGTACACTTATCTGACCAGACCCAACACCCGGCTGGTAGCCGGAGTCAACATGACCTTCATGATGAACATTCTGGGGGAGGACCCCGAGGATACCCTTACCGACGAGCGGCTGGACGAGATCATTGAGGAGAGCCGGGAGTATCTTCGCCGGGTGGAGTTCGAGGCTCCCGCAGCGGCAGAGGACCAGGGCGGCGACTTTTTCTGACTCTGTTCTCACTTTGTATGGTTTATGCTTTTTTGGGAAAGGAAGCATAGCTCATAAGCCCCACAACTCAAACGGAAAGGAAGTATATCTATGGTTAAATGGGTACGTTTGGATGAGCGGATGATCCACGGACAGATCGCCATCAAGTGGAGCCGCCATCTGGGAGTTGACCGGATCATCGTGGGCAACGATGACGCCGCCGCCAACCCGGTGGTACAACAGTCCCTGATGATGGCCGCCCCCGCCACCTGCAAAACGGCTATCGTTCCGGTGGACAAGGCCATTGAGCTTTGCAACGACCCCCGGGCGGAGGGTCTGAAGATCCTCCTCATCGTCAGCAATCCCAACGATCTGCTGAAGGTGGCCAAGGCCATCCCCAACATCCCCCAGATCAACGTGGGCAACTACGGCCGCATCGCCCCCAAGCACGGCACTGAGACCCGCACCACTTACGACGCCAACCTTTATCTCTATGATGACGAAAAAGCCATCTTGGCACAGGTTGTGGCCACTGGGGTTCCTTGTAATATGCAAACCACCCCCGAGATGGTCGCTCAAGAGCTGGGCAAGCTGCTCAGCAAATAACCTTGTTTGCCTCGGCGAAAGCCGGCAAAAAATAATAGAGGAGGAATCTGTATGAATCTACAAGCCGCAATCATCTGCGCGTTGGTCTATCTGGTCATCGTTTGTGTCGATACAGCGATGGGCGATCAGACTCTTACGCGGCCCATTATTGTGGCCACTCTGACAGGTCTGTTTTTGGGTGACCTGCGGACTGGTATTATCATGGGCGCTCAATTGGAGGCCATCTTCATGGGCATCTCCGCCATCGGCGGAGCCGTTGCCTCTGATGCAAACTCCGGTTCTATCATCGCAGTGGCCTACACCATCCTGGTAGGTGGCGAGGGTGCTATGGAGACCGGTATGGCTCTGGCCATGTCCATTGGTACCGTAATGGTCTCCTTCAACAGCATGTTCACCCCCATCTGGGCCTCTATGGCTGGTTACTGGGAGAAGCTGGCCGGCGAAGCCAACCCCAAGAAGTTCGCGATCCAGAACTTCCTGTTCCTGCCCATCGGTCGTTGCCCGAATGCTATTGCTCTGTTCCTGGGCATCGGCTTCGGCATTGAAGGCTTGGGCAACTTCCTGGCTTCCTGTCCGCCCTGGGTACTGACCGGCCTCAGCGCCGCCGGTGCCATGATGACCGCCGTAGGCTTCGGCATCCTGCTTTCCATGATCTGGGACGCCAAGATTTGCGCCTTCTATTTCGTGGGCTTTGTTATGGCTAAGAGCCTGGGCCTCAGCTCTCTGGGTATCGCTATCATCGGCGTTTGCTGCGCTCTGACCTACTTCTTTGTTCAGAAGGATATCGTTGACGCCACCAAGACTGCTTCTTCCGGGGCTGTCTCCACCGGTGCCAACAGTGAGGAGGACTTTTTCTAATGGCTAAGAATAACTTGACGACTAAAGAAATGAGCATCCTCAAAAGAATGTATCTCTGGAGCCATACTACCTTTGTTAACTTCAACATGACCAAGATGGAGGCCAATGCCTTCACCATGACCATGGCCCCTGTCATTGAGGAAGTTTACGGCGACAATATCGAGGGCAAGAAGGCCGCTTACGTCCGTCACAACGCTTTCTTCAACACCCACACCGTGCCTCTGGCTTTCATCGCCGGTCTCTGCGGCGCTATGGAAAAGGATGTGGCTGATGGAAAGGTTCCCAGTCAAACCGTGGACGCCATCAAGGCTTCTCTCATGGGCCCCACCGCCGGTATGTTCGACTCCCTGTTCTTCAACTGCTTGCGTGTTATTATTGCCGGTATTTGTATCGGCCTGGCCGAGACCGGTAATATCCTTGGCCCCATCCTGTTTTTCGTCCTCTATGCCGGCAGCCAGGAAATCGTCCGTTGGCTCCTTCTGAAGACCGGTTATACTCTGGGCACCAGCTTCATTGACGCCATCTTTAACAGCGGCCTAATGACCATCGCCACCCGCAGCGCCTCTATCCTGGGCCTGATGATGGTAGGCGCCATGACCGCCACCACCGTGAAGTTCCCCATGAACTGGACCATCACCGTGGGCAAAGCTTCCGTGGAGATCCTGCCTTTGTTCGAGGCCATCTATCCCGGCATTCTGTGCGTGGGTCTGACTCTGCTGATGATGGTTCTGATCAAGAAGGGCAGAAAGCCCATCCAACTGATCCTGGGCCTCTTTGCCTTCGGTATGTTGGGTGCTCTTGTCGGCATTTTCTAAAATCCCCCTTGTACTTACCCCTTGCGGCGGTTGAAGCGCCGCTGCATGGGAACGCCCGGCGGAGCGTAAGCTTCGCCGGGCTTCTTTTACTTGGATAGGAGGCCCCGCCCCATGAATTTACAGGATACTATGATGCTTTTTGGCGGGACACTGGGTTCCCGACACACAAAACGCGAGCGCTATCTCTTCGGCCAGGAGCTCCGAAAAATCCTTGAGGCTAATAGTTGGGATTATTCTTTGCAGCTACCCGAAAAGTCCCGTCGGTTTATCCGGGTAGAGAACATTATTGTAGGAGATCTCCAGCGGTGTAAAACCCTTTTTGTTGTTCCTTTTGATACCCCTACCAAATCCCTGCTCCCCTGCCGCTACTATCCTTTCCACCCTGAGCTCACCATAAAGGATGGACAACGGGATTTGTTGATGCGGGGACTTTTGGGCTTTTTCCTGATCCTTATGGCCGTACCTCTGATCTGGCTGGCGTTTGCCTACCGCGGTTGGTGGAGATTTCTTCTGATTCCAGCGGCAATGCTAAGCGTTTTTGCCTTTCGTATGATGAAAGGTCGCAGGAACCCTTTTAATTTCAACCGCTCCTCCGCCTCGGTAGCTGTGGCTGTCCGACTGTGTGAGGAACTGGCCGGTAACAAAAACGTAGCCTTTGCTTTCTGCGATAAGGCCGCCACCTCCTATGAGGGCTACAAACTCCTCAGTAAGGAGCTTTCCCCCAACCTGGCAGTGGTCCTTCTGGATTGTATTGCCAAGGGGGACCAATTGGTGCTGGCCCACGGCACCATGGCCAACCTGAAGGCCAAACGGCTTCTGGAACATCTGCCCAATTCCACCATGGAGCGGACCTACGAGGATAGCCAGGTGGGCCGCAACCTTTTGTCCCTTTTTCCGGCCGGGATGATCTTGACCAGCGGCGCCATCGAGGACGGCGAATTGGTGGTCCACAACACCCGGTCCCCCAAAGATGTGGGGCTGGACCTGCCCCGGCTGGAGCTTATTGAAGCGGCTCTCTGTGCCTTTGCACAGGGCAAATAATCAAAAAAGGAGCGCAACCTCATGAAAGTACAGTCTACCCGAATCTACATGGAGGACGGCTGTAAGGCCGGCGTCCTCACCATCGAAAACGGCAAGATCACCGCTTTCACCCCCGGTACCGATCCCGAGGCTGTGGATTACGGCGACAAGCGCATCATCCCCGGTATCTTCGACACCCACAACCACGCCACCTGCGGCTTCAACCCCGGGGAGGACTTCGGCACCTTGGAAGAGCGGAAGGCCCTGGTGAAGGGTTATTTGAAAGCGCTGGCTTCCCAGGGCACGGTCAACGTGTTCCCCACCGTCACGCCGGTGGACGCCATTGCCGCCGTGGCCGCCGTCCATGACGAGGGCCCCCAGGATGGCGCCAATATTTTGGGCATCCACAGCGAAGGCCCCTGGCTGAGCCGGGTAGGGGAGAAGGGCATCCGCACCGGCTGGCCCGAGGTCAGCGTGGAGACCGCCAAGGCCATGGTGGAAGCCGGCCACGGCCTGCTGCGGCTGGTGGCGCTGGCCCCAGAGATCCCGGGGATCGAGCCTGTGATGGAATATTTTCTTTCTCAGGGGGTTGACTTGGCGGCCGCCCACAGCGATAATAACTATGTACAGGCTACCGCCGCCTACGACAAGGGCGTAAGCGTCGCCACCCACACGGGCAACGTGATGACCGGACTTCACCACCGGGATGTGGGCGGTCTGGGCGCCGCCCTTCTGCACGAGGGCGTGGAGTGCGAGGTCATCTGCGACGGCCTGCACATCTGCAACGAAATGCTGAAGCTCTACTTCCGCATGAAGAGCACCGACCGCTTCATGATGATCTCCGACCTGACCGTCTGCTCCGGCGGCCCCGTGGGCCGGTATAAGAGCGACAGCCCCGAGGGGGATATGAACCTCACTCCCGAGGGCTTCCTCATGAGCGACGCGGGCCGGCTCCGGGGCTCCAGCCAGCCGGTGCTCTACGACATCGGCAACCTGGTGGAGAAGGTGGGCGTCCCCATGGAAACCGTTCTCAAAATGGCCTGTCTCAATCCCTGCAAGAAGTACGGTTTCGCTGACCGAAAGGGCACCCTTGCCGTGGGCAAGGACGCCGACTTCGCCGTCATCACCGACGATTACAAGGCCCAGGCTACCTACTCCGAGGGCCGGAAGGTCTACGACCGGGATGTGGACGGGGTCATCATTAACGACAGATTCTTTGAGGAATTCCGGGTCAAATAAAAGGGCCATCCAGCCCATCAGGAAGGGATATTTATATGAGCGGGAATACCATTTTGATCGCCCTGGGCGGTGCCGTCCTTATCGCCCTTTATCAGGTCAGGCAGTACCAGAACTTTTTTAAGTTCATGAACGCCTACAAGGCCCAGCATAAGGTGGAGGTCCAGCACACCGCCAGGGGCGGGATCGATTGGAGCGGCCTCATCGTGGCCCTCGTCCTCTTCGCTGTCCTCGCCGCCTACACCTTCCTGAAGCCCGGGTCGGTGGTAAGCCCCCAGAATTTCCTTCTCATGGTGGCGGTACTGGCCATCATCTTTGGCTCCAGCGCCTTCACCAGCGGCATGTCCAACCAGATCTTCTATACCCCAGAGGGCTTTTTCCTCAAAAATCAGTTTATTCCCTTCGCCCGGATCAAGGGCTTCGAGCGGAGCCAGAAGGGCCACCTTCTCCGTCTGAAGGACGGCTCCACCCATATCCTGAGCCCCCAGCAGGTGGTGGGCTTGGACGAGCTCCGCAAGCAGGGGTTCTACACTCTGGACCTGGAGTGAGTTTTCCCTTTTGTGGATTTTTGGGGAAAAAAGCAGCGGCTTGTAAGATACAAGCCGCCGCTTTTTTATTTCCACGTCACAAAGACCAAGACAAGGATATACCCCAACGTCCCCAGGAAAATCCAGCCCATGCTCCGGCCTTTAAAGTCCAGCAGACCCACCGTCAAATCATCGCCAAGCCTCTTGGCCTCCTCCCATATCCGCCGGCCCGCCGTAATGCCGTTGTAGTGCTTTCCTCCCGGCATACCGCAAAGGAAGGGGATATTGTGGAGCCATGGATAGGCCTTTTTGACAAGCTTCCATCCTCTGTGGGAAAGCCGGTTCCCCCAGATGAAAGCAACAATGACATTGGCAAAAAGGGCCCCCACCCCCACTACGTTCCCAAAGCAGACCATCCCAAGAAGAGCCAGCAACTTTTGCAGCCCCAGGCACTTTCTCTGCCGGACAGCCACAGCCTCCATGGCCTCCCGCAGCTCGTCATCAATGGGCGGCATTTCGTCATCCGTTTCCAGCCTTTTCTCCGGTTCCAAAAGAATACCTCCCTCCCCTCAAACGGGCCGTCAGTCCTTCTTTTTCAGCTTCCGCTTGGTGCCGTCAGGCTCCAGCACCACGGTGTTGCCGAGATGGCCCTCCAGGCTCTGCTTCACCGCGTCCACATACTCCCGGCGGAGGGCGGCTTGCTCGGCCTTCTCTTCCTCAGTAAGCCCCTCGGGTGTCCGGGATTTCCGGGCCAGGGCGTTAATGCGGGCTACCTTTTCGTCCGTTATCATAGATACCTCTCCAATACGATGATGATGCGGCCTTTCTTGGAAAGGCCGTTCACTTCCTTCAAAACGCACTTGCCCAGTCCCCGGCAGGTGATGACGTCCCCTTCGTTCACCGTCCGGTCGGGCTTCAGGCAGGGCCGGTGGTTCAGCTCCACCTTGCCCGCCGAGATCAGCCCCGCCGCCTTGCTCCGTCCGGTGGAAAAGCCGGAGGCCATCACAGCATCCAGCCGGGGGCTGCTCACCGTGTCGTTTACCCGCTTCACCGTCTTTTCCGGCGGAGCGATGTCCTCCAAAGAGATCTCCTCCACCCGCAGCTTGGCCCGGCCCGCCCCGGTGAGATTTTGGAGCAGGTAAGGGGCAAGGTCCCGGAACACAAGGATATCGCAGACCCCCTGGCCCACTAAAATATCCCCCACTTTTTCCCGGTCTATCCCCTGCCCCAGGATGGAGCCGAGGAAATCCCTGTGGCTCAGTGCTTCCCCGGACTGCCAGCGGCAGCGGAGAGCGGTAAAAGGCGGCTCGACATCCTCTTCCTCCTGCCAGTCGGGGAGGAAACAGCACACCTTCCGCTCCGCGTCAGCAAAGCCCCCTGACCACATATGCCGGGGATGCCCTGCGGCGGCGATGAGCCGGCCCGCCGCCTCCTGCTGGCTCTGGGAGAGGAAGGGGGTACAGGCGGGCACGCCCCGCTGGGCCTGCTCCGCCTTGTCCCAGACCCGGGCCAGAAGCTGCCGCTCCTCGGGGCTTTGCGCCACCTGATTCAGAAGTTCCGTTTTGTTCAAGCCCTCACCACATCATTTCCAATTTACAGCCTAATGTCAGTCTTTTGGCCCCCGCAGCCAGGCAAGCTGTTCCTCCTTGCTCCAAGGCTTCTGGTGGCCGGGAAGGGCCAAATCATACTCCAGCCCCTCCAAAAAGGCAAGGAGGGCGCTGAGCTTGTCCGGGTCATACTGCCCATCCAGTTTGTAATAATCGCCGCCCTCGCCATCTCCCACAGCCAACGCCTTCTCCTCCGGGATGTGGATGAAAATGCCATCCCGGGAGTGGGGGGAATCCTGCGGAATGATACGGCAGGTGACGCCCCCCAGGTCGATGGTCGCGGGACCTTCCAGCTCCATTTGGGCGGGAACGACCTGGATGGTTTCCGGGTCAGCGTACTCCCGGCGGATGCAGTCGGCGCAGGCCTGAATGTCCTCCCCGGCAGAAAGGCGGGCCTCCATGTCCTCCTCTGTCCAGGGCCAGGCTCCCACCTGCCGCAGCTTTTCGTTGGTGGCACGGGTGGCCATGGTCAGCCCCTCCACGGCACAGATGCCGAAGGTGTGGTCCCAATGCCAGTGGGTAATGACCGTCAGCCCGGGCTTGGGAAGCCCGGCGGCAGCCAGGGCGGCATACAGCTCCGCCACATGGGCGGGGGAGTTGCCTGCGTCCACCGCAAGGCTCAGCCGGTCGCCTTTGATATAATAGAGAAAGGGCCGGTCCCGGCCGGTGAAATCCTCCCCAGGGAGGCACCAGATGCGGTCGGTGACCCGGACAAGGGGGCCGGGGTCACCGGTGAGAAGCTTTTTCTTCCCGGAGGGCTTTCCGGGCTTGAACTTCTGGCTTTCCATCACCGCCAGCTCATCGCAGCGGTTGTTGTACTTGTTTTCGGCGTGCCCCTTGACCCAGTGGAGGTTCACGGTGTGGTAGCTGCAAAGGTCCAGTAGCCGTTCCCAAAGGTCGGGGTTCAGGGCGGGCTTTTTGTCTCCCTTTACCCAGCCCTTGGCCTTCCAGGACTTGGCCCAGCCCTTTTCCAGCGCGTCGATGACGTATTTGGAGTCGGAGTAAAGCTCCACCAAACAGGGCTCTTTCAGGGCTTCCAGCGCCGCAATGACCCCGGTCAGCTCCATGCGGTTGTTGGTGGTGTGCTCCTCGCCGCCGGAAAGCTCCTTTTGAAATTTTCCCGCCTGGAGAATGACCCCCCAGCCTCCGGGGCCGGGGTTGCCCGAGCAGGCCCCGTCGGTGTAGATGGTGACAGTTTTCATAGGCATTATAAATCCTTCGTGATTTCTTGCCGCTTTGCTTCGTATTCTTTGGGGGTGAGGAGGCCGGCCTCCTTCAGGGTCTCCAGCTGCTCCAGCCGGGCCTTGGGGTCCAGACCCGAGGGGGCGATGTGCTCATGATCGGGGGAATCGGGGCGGAAAGTGGGGGCGGGTCCGGGCGGTGCGGGGGCGTCCGGCTCCTCGTCGGTGATCTCATACCTTCCGAAAAGGCCCGTATGATCCCGTTTTCCGAAAAGGTAGAGGGCATTTACCACCACGGTGGCGGCGGCAAGGCCCGTCCACAGAAGGCCGAAGAGGCCAACGGGGAGAAATCCGCTTCCAAAGGTCATCGGAAGCACCATGGTAAGGCCGATGACGACAAACACGATGCCACCCACCATACCCATGGCGGCGCTTGCCTTGCCGGGCTTATAGCGAATGTTGCGCTTCATGGCTCAGTCCTCCTTCGTGAGCTTTTGGCGGCGGTCTGCGTACTCCTCCTTGGTGAGGATGCCCGCCTCCAAAAGACGGTCCAACTGCTCCAACTGGTGCTGGGTATCAGGCCCAGCGGGGGCGATGTGCTCATGATCGGGGGAATCGGGACGGAAAGTGGGGGGCGTCTTCGGTTTTTGGGGGGCGGGCTTGGGCTGCCCCCCGGCCCGGAAATCCTCCCCCGCCCGCAGCATCCGCACCAAAGAAAAGATGGTCAGGACGGCGCCAATGGCCATCCATAGCGGCTGGCCCATAATGGCACAGGCGATAAGCATGGTAAGGCCCACCGTCATCACCGGGATGCAGCCGATGACGGCGGCCAGCGCCCGGGCGCGGCTCATGGGTGTATGAGGCTTTTCCTGTCGTGGAGCGGCGCTTCCGATGGACATCTGACCGCCCTTTTTCTTCTTTTCATTCCAGGGAACATAGACCCCGAAAAAGCCCACAGCCATCAGAAGGAGGAAAATATTATAGACCTTGGGGGACAACGTCCCCAGGCCGGTGAACAAAACGCCGCTCACCTCAGGTCTCCTCCTCCGTTACGTCCTCTTCCGGCTCAGGCTCCACCGTCTCAGGCTCCTCGGGCGGAAGCTCGGCGGGGTCCACAGCAGGCTGGGTGTCCTCCTCGTGGTCGGTGAGGGCCAGGGCGATGACCTTGTCCCCCTCCTCCTTAAAGCGCATGACGATGACGCCCTGGGTGGAACGGCCGGTAAGGCGAATGGCATCCACCGGGGTGCGAATGAGGATACCGCTCTGAGTCACCAGAAGCAGGTCCTCACTGCCGTCCACAATCTTGAGCCCCACCACGGGGCCGGTCTTTTCGGTAACCATGTAGTTGCGGATGCCCACGCCGCCCCGGTTGGTGATGCGGTACTCGGAAAGGTCGGTGCGCTTGCCGTAGCCCTTCTCGGTGATGGAGAGGGCCTGCTTGCCCTCCTCCGCCACGCCGGCGCCGATCACATAGTCGCCCTCCCGGAGACGGATGCCCCGGACGCCCATGGAGGTCCGGCCGGTGGAACGGACGGCGGTTTCCTCAAAGTGGACCGCCTGTCCCTGATGGGTGGCGATGAGCACTTCCCGGGCGCCGTCGGTCTCCAGCACGGAGACAAGCTCATCCCCCTCGTCCAGGGTAATGGCACGGATGCCGTTGTTGCGGACGTTTTTCAATGTGGAAACGGGCAGGCGCTTCACGGTGCCGTTTCGGGTCACCATCATAAGGTAAAGCTCGCTTTCGCCGCTCATCTCCCGGAAGTGGATCATGGTCTGGATGCGCTCGCCCTGCTCCACTTGCAGGAGGTTGACGATGTTGGTGCCCTTGGCGGCCTTGCCGCTGACCGGGATCTGGTAGCCCTTCTTGCGGTAGACCTTGCCCGTGTCGGTGAAGAAAAGGATGTAGTCGTGGGTGGAGGCGGTGAACACGTCCACCACATAGTCCTCCTCCCGGGTGGTGATGCCCTTCTTGCCCATGCCGCCCTTAGATTGGGCTGCATACTCGCTGACTGGGGTGCGCTTGAGATACCCGGCCTGGGTCAGAGTAAAGACACACTGCTCCTCCTCGATGAGGTCCTCAATGTCGATCTCATCCTCCACATCCTGAATTTCGGTCTTGCGCTCGTCGCCGTACTTGTCGGCGATGGCCTGCAATTCCTCCTTCAGCACCTGGCGGATCATCTCGTCAGAGCCCAGAAGCCGGGTGTAGTAGGCGATCTTCTCCTCCAGCTCCTTATATTCGGCCTCCAGCTTCTCCCGGTTGAGGCCCTGGAGGGAGATAAGCCGCATATCACAGATGGCCTGGGCCTGAACGTCGTCCAGACCGAAGCGCTCCATGAGCCGCTCCTTGGCGTTGTCGTAGGAGGAACGGATGATGCGAATGACCTCGTCAATGTTGTCCTGGGCGATCAGCAAGCCTTCCAGCAGGTGGGCGCGCTCCTGGGCCTTTTTTAGGTCGTAGCGGGTCCGACGGACGATGATCTCCTCCTGGAAGGCGAGGTACTCGTCGATGATCTGCCGCAGGGACAGGATCCGGGGCTGCTTCTGGTCGTCCACCAGAGCCAGCATGATGATGGAGAAGCTGGACTGCATGGCGGTCTGCTTGAAGAGGTTATTGAGCACCACCTGGGGGTTGGCGTCCTTTTTCAGCTCAATGACCATCCGCATACCGTTACGGTCGGTCTCGTCCCGGAGGTCGGAAATGCCCTCCAGCCGCTTGTCCTTCACCTGGTCGGCAATGGTCTTGATGAGCTGGCGCTTGTTCACCTGATAGGGAAGCTCGGTGACAATGATCCGCACCCGGTCTTTGCCGTATTCCTCGAACTCGGTGCGGGCGCGAATGACCACCTTGCCCCGTCCGGTGGCGTAGGCGGAGCGGATGCCGCTGCGGCCCATGATGATGCCACGGGTGGGGAAGTCGGGGCCTTTCACGTGCTCCATGAGGTCGGCAAGCTCAGCCTCGGGGTTGTCCAGCACCGTGATGCAGGCGCCGATGACCTCCCGCAGGTTGTGGGGCGGGATGTTGGTGGCCATGCCCACGGCGATGCCGGAGGAGCCGTTCACCAGCAGGTTGGGGAACCGGGAGGGAAGGACCCGGGGCTCCTTCCGGGTCTCGTCAAAGTTGGGGTCCCAATCGACGGTTTCCTTGTCGATGTCCCGGAGCATTTCGTTGGAGAGCCTGGACATGCGGGCCTCGGTATAACGGTAGGCGGCAGGGGGGTCGCCGTCCACAGAGCCGAAGTTGCCGTGACCGTCCACCAGCATATAGCGCATGGAGAAATTCTGGGCCAGGCGGACCATGGCGTCATAGACCGAGGAGTCGCCGTGGGGGTGGTACTTACCCAGCACGTCACCCACGCAGGTGGCGGACTTCTTAAAGGGCTTATCGCTGGTCAGGCCGCTTTCGTACATGGTGTAGAGAATGCGGCGGTGGACGGGCTTCAAGCCGTCCCGGACGTCGGGCAATGCCCGGCCCACGATGACGGACATGGCATACTGGATGTAGCTGTCCTGCATTTCCCCTACCAGCTCGGATTCGGTAATGACCTGATCGGGGAACATGATGTCTTCGGGCTTGTAATCACGATTATGTGCCATTGTTCGTCACCTCCTTAAATGTCGATATTGACGGCATACTGTGCGTTCTTTTCGATCCATTCCTTCCGGGGCTCCACCTCTTCGCCCATAAGGACGGTGAAGATCTGGTCGGCGGCCACAGCGTCGTCCAGCGTGATGCGGCGCAGGGTCCGGCGCTCCGGGTCCATGGTGGTCTCCCAAAGCTCGTGGGGGTCCATCTCGCCCAGACCCTTAAACCGGCTGATCTCCACCTTCACGTTGGGATTATCTCCCCGCAGCTCGGCGGAGATGGCGTCCCGCTCCTCCTCAGAGAAGGCAAGGCGGGTGGTCTTGCCCCTTGTCAGCTTAAAGAGAGGAGGCACGGCGGAGTAGACATACCCCCGCTCGATAAGGGGCCGCATATACCGGAAGAAGAAGGTGAGAAGCAAAGTCCGGATATGGGCGCCGTCCACATCG
>JAAWPV010000021.1 GCA_022800215.1 Oscillospiraceae bacterium
GGGAACGGCGTTCTTGTTGGCGGTGATGTTCACCTCGTCCAAACGGTGCTCCAGTTCCTTGCCTGTCACCCCGGTACCACGGAGGTCCAGGAGCATCAGGTGGTTGTCGGTACCGCCGGAGACAAGGTCCAATCCCTCATTCAAAAGGCCCTGGGCCAAAGCGGCGGCGTTCTTCACCACCTGCCGCTGATAGGTTTTGAACTCAGGTTTCAGGGCCTCGCCCAGGGCCACCGCCTTGGCGGCGATGACGTGCTCCAGGGGGCCGCCCTGGCTGCCGGGGAAGATGGCGGAATCGATCTTTTTGGCAAGGTCCGCCTTGCAGAAGATCATGCCGCCCCGTGGACCCCGGAGGGTCTTGTGGGTGGTGGTAGTCACCACGTCGGCATAGGGAATGGGAGATGGATGGCAACCCGCCGCCACCAGGCCGGCGATGTGGGCCATGTCCACAAAGAGGTAGGCACCCACCTCATGGGCAATGTCGGCAAAAACTGCAAAGTCGATGGTTCGAGGGTAGGCGGAGGCCCCGGCGATGATCATTTTGGGCTTCTCCCTTTGGGCGATGGCGCGGACCTGGTCGTAGTCGATTCGTCCGTCGGCCCCCACACCATAGAAAACCATGTGGTAGTTCTTGCCCGAGTAGTTCACCGGGGAACCATGGGTCAGGTGACCGCCGTTAGAGAGGTCCATGCCCAGTACGGTATCTCCCAACTGGCAGAGAGCGGCATAGACGGCGTAGTTGGCCTGGGCCCCCGAATGGGGCTGGACGTTCACGTGGTCGGCGCCAAAGAGTACTTTGGCCCGGTCCCGGGCCAGGTCCTCGGCCACGTCCACAAACTGGCAGCCGCCGTAATAGCGCTTGCCGGGATAACCCTCGGCGTATTTGTTGGTGAGAACGCTGCCTTGGGCCAGCATAACGGCGGGACTGGTGAAGTTCTCCGAAGCAATGAGCTCGATGTTCCGCTGCTGACGCTGGTACTCTGCCCGGACGGCAGCGCCCAGCTCCGGGTCCTGGGCCTCCAGAAAGGCCATGGCTTCCTTCAACATAAAGGCTCCTCCTTGCGTTTTTTGATTATGGCAGAGGCGGGCACAAAAGCCCGCCCCACGATTTTTCTCGCTTTTTCTATGATTCTATGATATGATATTCTCACCGATTCGTCAAGGGGTGAATGGCTTATGACAAAGAAAGAAAAAGCGGTCCATATCGTAAATGCCTTAAAGCAGGAATATCCCGAGGGCATCTGCTCCCTCCAGTATCCCAAGCCCCATGAGCTTTTGTTCTCGGTGCGGCTGTCCGCCCAGTGTACCGACGAGCGGGTGAACCAGGTGACCCCCGCCCTCTACGCCCGCTTCCCCACCCTTGAGGCCTTTGCTCAGGCCGACGTCCATGAGGTGGAGGAACTTATTCACTCCTGCGGCTTTTTCCGGGCCAAGGCTAAGGATATCGTGGGGGCGGCCCAGATGATCCTTTCAGATTTCGGCGGCAAAGTCCCCGACAACATGGAGGACCTTTTGAAGCTGCCCGGGGTGGGACGGAAGACGGCAAACCTCATTTTGGGGGACATTTACGGCACGCCCGGGGTGGTCATCGCCGACACTCACTGCATCCGCATTGCGGGGAAGCTGGGTCTCACCGACGGCACCAAGGACCCGGGGAAGGTGGAGGAGCAGCTGCGGAAGGTGCTGCCGCCGGAGGAAAGCAACGACTTCTGTCACCGGCTGGTCCTCCACGGCCGGGCGGTGTGTACGGCCCGGACCAACCCATACTGTGACAAGTGCTGCGTCAAAGAGTGGTGCGATACCTACAAAAAGGAGCACAAAGCGTAAAGACCAGGTAATCTGCGAAAGATGATAGGTAACACTCCGAAAGCAGACAGGCGGGAAACCGCCTGTCTGCTTCTATTGGTTTTACTCCACGGGAAGAAGGTCGTGATGGGCGGACTCTACCTTTCCGGGAAGTTTTTGTTGGGGAAGGTCGCTGACCCCGCCGTCGTAGTAGGGTTCGATGGCCTCCAGATCCTCATCGTCAGGAGCCACCGTGCCGGGATCCGTGGCGAAGTGTACCGTGGGATTCTCTCCCTCCTCCGGCTCCACGGTATCCACATCGGGGACAGTTACGCCGCCGGGATCGGGAGCATCAACCCCCTCGCCGATGGGGGCGGGACCCTTCACAAACTGCTCGTCGGTGACGGTGGCCTGACCCTCCACGACCCGGATGAGGATGGCGTCGTCGTCAGGGTCGATCTCCGCGATGGCGGCCAGAAGGTCGTCGGTCAAGGGCTCCCCCACATCCAGAACGATACGGTTCTCATCGTCATAGATGCCCCACGCGGCCTGGATCCCTTTGCCGTCCAGCAGGGCAATGAGCTCCCCGTTCATCCGCTCCAGATCATTGCGGCTGTACTTGGCGCCGGCAAAGCCCACAGGGGCGGTCTTTCCCCCCACCGCCTCCAGCACTTCCAGCTCCAGGGTCTTGTCGCCGGAGTCCTTATCATTCACCAAAAGGACCATTAGGGTACCGTTGTCGGCGATATAGGCTCCGCCGTACCAGTCGGGCTGGACACCGCCGAAGTGGTCCATAAGAAGCTGGTAGGCATCTGCGCCGGGCTGGACGGGAGCTATGCCGACGGGGGCTCCCCCGGGCAGCTCCCCGGTGTTGGGGCCTTCCTCCTCCCCGCCTTTGTCCACGCCCTGGGCGGTGGTTTCCTCCCGGTACTGGGCCTTGATGGCGGGGTCGGAGCCGTCGATGGTGGTATAGCTGTGGAGGACGGGGGGCCTGGGGGCCAGGGCGTGATAAGCGGGGTATGCGCAGAGGACAAGGGCGGTGCAAGCCGCCAGGGCAAGGGGCTTCCACTGTTTCATAAAAGTTTTCTCCTTTTTCTGTGAATTCGGCACAGCCGCCAGCCGCTCCAGAAGCATATCGCGGCTCTCGGGGCTGGGCTTCATTTGCTGCTTCATGGACCGAATAAGGTCAATATCCGGCTGTTTCATGGCTTCCTGTAAATAGTCAACCATTAAATTCCACTCCTTTCAACAGAGTGCGGAGCTGCTCTCGTCCCCGGGATAGGCGCATTCGAACTGTACCGGGACGAATACCCAGCGCCTTGGCGATTTGGTCTGTGGGCAGCTCCTCAAAATAAAAGAGGTAAAGGGGCAGACGATAGTCCTCGGGGAGGCTCTGAAGCGCCTCCCATACCCGGTTTTCTTCCGACATCCGGAAGGGCCGGGCCACCGCCTCCCTTTCCTCCAGAGGAACGGTCCTGTTCCGCCAGGTAGAGCTTGTCACCCGGCGGGACTGGTTGAGGGTGGTGCGGAGGAGCCAGGCCTTACGGTGCTCCTCCTCCCGAAAGGTCTTGCCCGAACGGAACAGGGCCAGAAAGACCTCCTGAAAGACATCATCAGCGTCCTCCCGGGACCCGGTGCGGGCCAGGGCAAGACCGTAAACCATGTTTTGATAGCGGTCAATGAGCACATTCCAGTCACCGCCCGTACGCAGCGGCTCCGTGGACATAGGCAAAACCTCCTTTCTATCTATAACTCAAAGTTGGATGGCAAATTGTCACAGGAAAAGAGAAAAAAGTTTTCTTTTTTAGACGAAGGTGCCGGGCAGAAAGTTCCCGATACACAAGAAGCACCGGACACGAGGTGTCCGGCGCTTCCCTTTTCATGGGTATATTTACTTTTTCAGCTTCAGGGCCTGACGAACCTTGGTCGCGATCCCCTCGGCGGTGAGGCCATAGTGCTCCAATACCTGGGGAGCCTTGCCGGATCGGCCGAAGGTGTCTTCCACGCCGTGGCGGAGAACAGGCACCGGACAGCCGCCGCTGACGCAGGCACAGACCGCCTCGCCCAGGCCTCCGATGACGTTATGTTCCTCGCTGGTAACGATACAGCCCGTCTCCTCCGCGGCCTTCAGTACCAGAGCGGTATCCAAAGGCTTGACGGTGTGCATGTCGATGACCCGCACATCCACACCCTCGCCGGCCAAAAGTTCGGCAGCCTTCAGGGCCTCCTGGACCATGAGGCCCACGGCGATGACGGTGACGTCCTTGCCATCCCGGAGGGTAACGCCCTTGCCCAGTTCGAACTTGTAGCCGGGGATGGTATCGGTAACAGTATCCACCGCCAGACGACCCAGGCGCAGGTATGCGGGACCTTCATAGTCCAGAAGGGCCTTAACAGCAGCGGTCATCTCGTTTCCGTCACAGGGACAGCAAACCACCATACCGGGGATACTCCGCATGGTGGCGAAGTCCTCGCAGCATTGGTGGGTGGCGCCGTCCTCGCCCACGGAGAGGCCGCCGTGGGAACCCACCACCTTCACGTTCAGGTGGGGATAGCCCACGCTGTTGCGGACCTGCTCAAAGGCACGGCCGGCGGTGAACATGGCAAAGGAGTTGGCAAAGGGCTTTTTGCCGCAGGCCGCAAGGCCGGCGGCCACGCCTACCATGTTGCACTCGGCGATGCCCATGTCAAAAAAGCGCTGGGGGTAGGCTTTCATAAAACCGTTTGTCATGGTGGCGCTTGCCAGGTCGGCGTCCAGCACCACAAGCTCGGGATACTGCTCCGCCAGGTCTACGATAGCCTTACCATAGGCGGCTCTTGTTGCGATCTTCTCTCCCATTTCACTGCACCTCCAGCTCTTTGATAGCCGCATCCAGCTCGGCCTTGGCCTTCTCATACTGCTCATCGTTGGGAGCCTTGCCATGCCAGCCGGCATCGTTTTCCATGAAGGAAACGCCCTTGCCCTTTACGGTCTTGGCAAGGATGGCGGTGGGTTTACCCTTCAGGGTCTTGGCCTTTTCCAGTGCCTCGGCAATGGCGGCCACGTCGTGGCCGTCCACCTTGATGACGTTCCAGTTGAAAGCCTCGAACTTCTTGTCCAGTGGCTCGGAAGGCATGACATCGGCGGTCTGGCCGTCGATCTGGAGGCCGTTTACGTCCACGATGGCGGTCAGATTGTCAAGGCCGTACTTAGCCGCCGCCATGGCGGCCTCCCAGACCTGGCCCTCCTCAATCTCGCCGTCCCCCAGGACGGTATAGACCCGGTAGTCCTTCTTGTCCAGCTTCCCGGCCACCGCCATGCCGACCGCGGCGGAGATCCCCTGGCCCAGGGAGCCGGTGGACATATCCACGCCGGGGACATGGACCATATCGGGATGGCCCGAGAAATGGCCCTTGATGGACCGGAAGAGCTTTAACTCCTCCTGAGGGAAATAGCCCCGCAGTGCCAGGGCAGCGTAGAGGGCGGGGGTGGTATGACCCTTAGACAGGACCAGCCGGTCCCGGTCCGGGTTTTTCGGATCCTTGGGGTCCACCTTCATGGCCTCAAAGTAGAGAACGGTGAGGATATCGGCTACCGACAGAGAGCCACCGATATGGCCCGAAGCCGCGGTATGGACCTCCTCCATTGCCAGGGAGCGGAGCTTTGCCGCGGTGAGCCGCAGCTTTTGTACCTTGGTCGCTTCCATTTGATTCACCCTTTCTTTTCGTTCAAGACGGATAGATCAAGTCCATCCAGAGCTTGCAGCAATTCTTTGGCCTCCTCCAGGAGCTTTTGGCACTCCCCAGGGGCGTTGCCCTCTGCATTAAGGGGCAGGATGGGGTCGTGAAGAGACTGGCGCAGAAGCATCCACCCCCGGCCCGGGAAGGTAAGGCGGACTCCCTCGCAGGTGGGAGCCAATTCGATACCTTTGGCTTTTGCTCCCTCCTCGAAGGCCCTGAGGGCGGCGGCGCCTTTCTGCTGGAAATCCTCCCCGGAAATAGGGATCCGGCGCTCGGTCTCCTCCACGGCGGAGGACAGTTTGGCGATAAGGCCCCCCAGATCCCCGGTCTTCGCCAGGGCCACCACCAGCTTCACCGCCAGGTAGGCCCCGTCGTCCAGGTTATAGTTTTCCGACAAGGCCCCGTGACCCGAGGTCTCCATGGCCATGGGGCAGGGAGTCCCCTCGCCGTTGAGGCGGATCATCTCATTGATGACGTTTTTATAGCCCCGCTTGAAACGGCGGTGGCGAAGGCCCAGCTCCCCCTCCAGGAAGACGGTGAGCCGGTCAGAGGTCACCGAGTCGGTGACGATGGTGGCACCGGGGTTCCGGGGCGCAAGAATGGCGGCCACCATGGCGATGATGGCGTCCCGGTTCACCTCGTCCCCGTTGGGAAGAACGGCGGACATGCGGTCCACGTCAGTATCAAAGATAAGGCCCAGATCGGCTTTGCTTTGGAGGACGGCGGACCGGATGGCGGCCATAGCAGTCTTGTCCTCCGGGTTGGGGATGTGATTGGGAAAATTGCCGTCGGGGTCTAAGAACTGACTTCCGGAGCAGTTTGCGCCCAAGGGCTCCAGCACCCCGGAGACAAAGAAGCCTCCCGCGCCGTTGCCCGCATCCACCACAATGTGAAGGCCGGAAAGAGGCTTATCCCCCTTCCCCACCCCCTCCACGATCTTGTTCCGAAGGTGGGCGGCGTAGAGGTCCATGAGGGGGCTGGATGTGCCTTCCGCAGGAGGAACAGGCCCATCGGGCTGCCCGGCTGCCAATTCCAGGAGCCGGGTGATGTCCGGCTTGTCCAAGCCGCCCTCGGGCACAAAGAACTTCATACCATTGCGCTCCCTGGGCAGGTGGCTGGCGGTGAGCATAACAGCGCCGTCAAAGGCCGTTTCCGGGAAAACAGTGCTCATAAACATAGCGGGGGTAGAGGCAAGGCCGCAGTCAAAGGCGGCAGCTCCGCAGGCTGTGATGCCGCCGATGGCAGCTGCGGTGAGGCTTCTGGCGGTAAGGCGGCTGTCGTGGCCCACTCCCACCCGCAGGTCGGCGGGGACCTTGCCCGTCTTTTCGCTCAGCCAGAGGACAAAGGCGGCGGCGATGCGGCCGCAGGCCTCAGGCGTTAGGTTGACCTCCTTGCCGCCGGGAACGCTAAGGGCCACTCCCCGGACGTCGCTTCCGTTTTGCAGGTGTTTCCAATCAATGGACATAAGCTCACTCCTCTATTATAGTAGTGGGGTATCGCTGTCCGTACTTTTATTTTGTGCCGAAGATCCGGTCTCCCGCGTCGCCCAGGCCGGGGACGATGTAGCCCACCTCGTTGAGCTTCTCATCCACGGCGCCGGCGTAGATGTCCACGTCGGGATGCTTCGCCTGGACAGCGTCAATGCCCTGGGGGGCTGCCACCAGGATCATGAGCTTGATATTCTTGCAGCCCCGCTTCTTCATCTCGTCGATGGCGGCGTTGGCGCTGCCGCCGGTAGCCAACATGGGATCCACGATCATGATGTCCCGCTCGGCCACATCTTTGGGCATTTTACAAAAGTAAACGTGGGGCTCCAGGGTCTCTTCATCCCGGAACATGCCGATGTGGCCCACCCGGGCCGAGGGGATCATCCGCAGCACGCCGTCCACAAGGCCCAGGCCCGCCCGGAGGATGGGGACCACAGCGATCTTCTTACCCGCCAAGGTGGGCTGTTCCGTCTTACAAATGGGGGTCTCGATCTCCTTGGTGGTCAGGGGCAGGTCCCGGGTAGCCTCATAGGTAAGAAGCATCCCCACCTCTCCCACCAGTTCCCGGAAATCCTTGACGCTGGTATTTTTGTCCCGCATGATGGTCAGCTTGTGAGCCACCAGAGGGTGGTCCATAATATGGACCTTGCTGTTGTTTTCGTACATAGCTGTCATTCCCCTTCCGTTGTTTTCATTTGTTGCGCCTGCTGCCGCTCCAGCCGTTCCCGCTCCGCCTGAGAAAGGCGGTGGTATTCAGGTAAAAGCTCTGCCGCAGAAATAAGCGTGCCTGTCCTGGCTTGGTCCAGCGCCGCCCGGGCTACCCCCCAGCCGCGTTGAAAACGGAGATTTGGGCTCACCATGCGGGCCGGAAGACCCAGTTGCTGAAAATAATTATAACACAGCTGTGCGCCATCTCCAACCAAAATTTGTTCCTTTTCATTCTTCTCTTTTTTTAACTCTTTCCCCAGATCCTCCAAGCTGGTGGCCCGATCCGGGGTCAGGCGGGTGACAGTCTCCCCATCGGAGGTAAATCGGGCGTTGTAGACCTGACTGCGGCGAGCGTCCATCACCGGGCAGATATCTCCCTTCAGCGCAGAAAGGTTCCAGGCCATGGCCTCCAAGGTGGAAACCTTGGCGCAAGGCTTGTCCAGCGCCCAGCCCAGCCCCTTGGCCGCCGAAACACCGATGCGAAGACCAGTAAAAGACCCAGGGCCTGCCGCTACGGCGATAACATCCATATCCTGCAAGGTTAAACCACAGTTTTTCAGCAGATCTTCACACATGGGCATGAGCGTCACGGAATGGGTAAGGCCGTTATTTTGATAGGCTTCCGCAATGAGAAAGTCGTCCTCGGTAAGAGCCACTGAACAGGCGACGGCAGAGGACTCTAAGGCAAGTATCTTCACAGGGACGGCCCTCCTTCGATGGTGATGGTCCGGTCATTGTCCTTCGGACCCCGGCGGATGTCGATGGAGACAGCCCCCTCCAACGCATCTGCAATATTCTCGCTCCACTCCACGGCACAGATGCCGCCACGGTGGAGATAATCCTCCCAACCGACGTCGAAAAGTTCCTCGGAAGAGGCAAGCCGGTACATATCAAAATGAAAAAGAGGCAGGCGGCCACCCTCATACTCATTGACAATAGTGAAGGTGGGACTGGTAACTCTCTCCGTCACCCCAAGCCCCCGGGCAAGGCCCCGGGTAAAGGCGGTCTTGCCCGCGCCCAGATCCCCGGTAAAGGCGATGACAGTGCCAGGCTGGAGCCGCTTTGCCAGGGTTTCCCCCAGGGCCTCGGTCTCCCCCTCGCTGTGGGTATGATATTCCATGAGCCTTCCCTCCTGTCCGCATACGGGGCTTGGCGCACCCTTCTAAAGAATTTCTAAATTTCCATCCAATAGTATAGCACAAACGGGAAAGAAATGGTATACTATCTTCACAAGATTTTGGAAAAGAGGTGAGGATATGTCCTGGCTGAAAGATTCCCTGGTGGACTTTTGGCAGCGGGGGGATAAGCTGCTTTTGAGCCTGTGTCTCTGCGCCAGCGGCTACGGCCTTATCCTCATCTACTCCGCCACCCGGTATCTCACCAAAGATCAGAACCGGAGCGTCATCATCCAAGCCGTCGGCATTCTGCTGGGCATAGGGGTATATATTCTCCTTTCCAGCGTGGACGTGGAGCTGCTCACCGAGAAAAGCTGGAAGCTCATGTTCCTTTTTAACCTGGGATTCAACCTGTTGGTACGTACCCCGTTGGGAGTGGAAAACGGCGGCAACCGGAACTGGATCCGCATTCCCGGCTTTCCCATGAACATCCAGCCCGCCGAGATCACCAAGCTCACCTTCATCCTCCTTTTCGCCTACCAATGCGCCAAGCTGCAAAAAAAAGGCATCAGCAAAATACCTTCCGTTGCCCAACTGGTTTGCCATGCGGGGCTCATGGCAGGACTCATCGTTGTGGTGTCGGGAGACTTCGGCACTGCTTTGGTATACCTTTTTCTCTTCCTGGTCATGACTTGGTGTTCGGGGGTAAAGCTGCGGTGGTATGTGCTGGCAACAGCGGTTTGCGTGGTGGGCATTGTTGTGGCATGGCCGCACATAAAGGATATGTACTTTATAGAGCGTATCACGGTAGTCATCGACCACATCACGGGAAACCAGGAGACTCTTTTCGCCCAGACCCAAGGCCGGGGCTGGCAGCAGACCCGGTCCATTCTGGCCATCGGCTCGGGAGGACTGTGGGGACAAGGCTATATGCAAGGCATCCAGACTCAGAGCCCCTATGAGAACTCGCTCAACGCCCGCTCCACCGACGAGATCTTTGCCGTCTGTGGGGAGGAGCTGGGGCTGGTGGGGTGCATGGTCATCATCCTCCTGCTGGCAGCCATCATCATCCGGTGCATCTGGGTGGCCAAGCAGGCGTCCAGCCCCATGACCGCCATCGCCGCCGCCGGCTATGCCGGAATGATCCTTTTCCAGAGCGTTCTGAACATCGGTATGTGCATCTACGTACTGCCCATCGTGGGGCTTCCTCTGCCCTTCTTCAGCTACGGCGGCAGCTCCATCATCACCATGTTTGCCGCCATGGGAGTGGTATCCTCGGTGAAGACCAGGTCCCTGCCAAGCTGGCTGAAGGATAGAAGAAATCTATAACGGCTTCTGTCTTGGCGAGAAACAAGACCTCCTAATCTTTGTCATTTCACCCCCTGTGTGGGACGGCTGTTCTGCGCTTTTGTCAGCATCAGTCTGGGGAGCGGGAACTGAAAACTTCCGCTTGACTTGCCCCCTCCTCCTGTGATATTATCGTGGACAATTATATATGGAGGAGGTCATCGCCATGGAACAGCGGAAATACTGGGACAGCGTGTCGGAGCAGAAGGAATTTACGCTCCCCCTTCAAGCAGACAGGCTTGCCTGCTATGTGGGGAAAGACGGACGCATTCTGGACGTGGGCTGCGGCTACGGGCGCACCCTGGGGGAGCTTTACGGGCTGGGGTACCGAAATCTGGTGGGCATCGACTTTTCCCCAGGGATGATCGAACGTGGCAAGCGGCAGTTTCCACAACTGGACCTGCGGGTGAAAAAGGACGAAGCCATCGACCTCCCCGGTGAGAGCGTGGACGCAGTCCTTCTCTTCGCCGCGCTGACCTGTATCCGTTCCGACGAGGAGCAGGCGGCCCTGGTTGGTGAGATCTCCCGGGTGTTGAAGCCCGGCGGGGTCCTCTATGTGAACGATTACCTTCTGGGCCATGACGAGCGCAATCTTCAACGGTACGAAGCCTTTGCGGAAAAATATGGCACCTACGGGGTCTTCGAGCTGCCCGAGGGGGCGGTGTGCCGCCACCACAGCGAGGAATATATCTTCCGGCTGCTGGGCGGCTTCGCCAAAAAGGAGTACGCCCCCATCACCTTCACCACCATGAACGGCCATCGGGCCGACGGCTTTTACTACATCGGTCAAAAATGATTTTTTTGTTTCTTTGGTATAACCTTCTTCTTCCCGGTGAAACTACCCATACCCCAAGAAGTTTTCACCATACAAGGAGGTCATTCCATTGAAAAAACGTCTTTTCCGCCGCACACTGGCGCTGTGCTGTGTGTGCGCCCTCAGCTTTACTTTGCCCGCCGCCTCGGCCCTGTTCGGCGGCAAGGCCGTCCAGGAGGAAGCCGTCAGCGTGGCGGCCTTTGCCAAGAACGGCCTGGCCACCGGAGCCATCTCCTTCTCCCCCGAGGACTTTCGGGTCACGGGAGACGGGGAGCTTTCCTCCATCGTTCTCACCTCCCTGCCCGATCCCTCCGCCGGTATGCTGACCATCGGCGGACAGATGGTGCCCGAGGGCAGTGAGGTCGCCATGAGCGCCATCGCCGGCCTTCAGTTCACCCCGCTCAGCACCCCCATGCTCTCCCGCACCGGGTTCACCTTCACCCCCGTCTTTGCCGGGGGACTGATGGGCGAGGATGTGGAGGTTGGGCTTTTCCTGCTGGCCAGCAAGAATGAGGCCCCCGTGGCGGAGAACCTGAGCCTGTGCACCTACAAGAACGTGGAAGTCCAGGGCACCTTCGCCGGGGTGGACCCGGAGGGCGATATCCTCACCTTCCAGCTCATCAGCAAGCCCGCCCGGGGGGCGGTGACCCAGGCCGAGGACGGCTCCGCCGCCTTTGTCTACACGCCCTATGAGAATAAGACGGGCAAAGACGCATTCACCTATGTGGCGGTGGACAGCGTAGGCAACACCTCGGCTCCCGCCACTGTCAGCATCAAGATCGAGAAGCAGAAAACCAAGGTGACCTACTCCGATATGACCGGAGAGGAGGGCCACCGTGAGGCGGTGCGGCTGGCCGAGGCCGGGCTTCTCATCGGCGAACAGATGGGCAATGAGTACCTGTTCCACCCGGAGGAGGTCATGTCCAGAGCCCAGTTTACCGCCCTTGCCATGGCGGTCACCGGGCTGGAGCCCCTGGAGGGGGTAAGCCTCACCGGCTTTGCCGATGACGAGGTGATGGCCACCTGGGCAAAGCCCTACGTGTCCGCCGCCCTCCGCTCCGGCATGGTTCAGGGCTCCTATGACGCAGAAGGCCAGATCGTTTTTGACGCCGATGGACCCATTACCGCCGCTCAGGCCGCAGTACTTTTGAACCGCGCGGTAAAGGTCACCGATGTGCAGGATGTGTTCGCCGGGGAAAGCGGCACCTGGTATTCCCAGGCAGTGTCCAACCTCTCAAGCTGCGGCGCTTTGCCTGCTTCGGCTGTACTCTCGGAGCCTCTGACCCGTGCCCAGGCGGCGGTGATGCTGTCGGGGGCGCTGGATGTGATGGAGAGCCGGGACAGCGGAAGCTGGTTGCCCTGGAAGTAAATGCTGATTCTGTGTGAGGGGTAGCGGCGATTACTTCTTTTTATTGGCCTGAAAAAGCAGGGCGAAACACACAAAAAGGACGAACTCATCAGAGTTTGTCCTTTTTGTGTGCCATGGTTTAAGAGCCAATACCGCCCACTCTCAAGTCACACTGCTTCTCATAATAGATCCCCATGTTGTACAAGAGCTGTGCGACCTCTGCACGAGTGGGGGCAGTAGGGTTGCAGGTACCATTAGCGTCCACGCCGTGCGTAATGCCCAAATTATAGGTGCCAAGTACCCATTCATCGTTCCATCGGCCTGTAGAGTTTAACCACCAGTCACCCTCGCCGCTGATCCAAGAATATTTCTGTCTCACCAATTCCCCGTCCGGAATATCATCCAAAGTCCATGTGTTCCCGGCATATTGATTCGCTAAGCAATTTTCTAAGCCCCTCTTATCCCCATAAGCAAGAGAGTAAGAACATCCGATTGCCTGGCCTCTGTTGTAAAGCGAATCAAGATTTTCGCCCAATTTTGTATTGGGATGGTGGCAGATTCCGTCTCTGGACGCTTTGCTGTAGGCCTCGGCAGCCCAATGGTCACCCGGCTTTGTTTGATAAGTGTAGTTATCAATGGCGATCCGGGATATCAGCATAGCCCACTGACCATAGGTGATGTTGTCATCTGGGTGAAACAGCCCATCGTCATAGCCCTTGAACAGGCCGCCCTCACTCATTGCCGTAACAGCCTCGTAGTAGCACATCAGGGGTTACGTCAGCGTACTTGGAGTCGCTTGTGGGCGTGACATCCACTTTCGGTTCATCCCTATCGGATTCCTGAAAATGTCCAGCATCCTCTCCTTCAAATGGGACGACCTCGGAACCGGTCGAAGGTTCACGGGTTGGAACAGGAAGCTCTGTTCCGCCGTCAGGGAAAGAGGGGTCATCAGGGAGCTTGCAGTCCAGACCATAGGTTTCCACTGACTTTCGCAACTTAGTCCGCAGGGTGAGAGAGATTTCGCCATCCTGATACAGTTGGTCTGTCAAATACAGGATGGTCAACGGAGCAATGGTGCAGATTCCGTCAGGGGCATTCAGCTCCCGCTCCAGAGCAATGAGATAGTAGTCACCGTTCATGTCCCCGTACTTGTCGTAGACCTCGCTGGGGGCCATAGGCCTCCGGACAACCCCTTCTTCCACCATGTCGAAGATGACCTGATATTTCTCGTCCACATCCACAGCGGCGGCAAAGGCACCGCCGCACACTCCCAGCAGCAGCCCCAGGGCCAACAGCGTTGTTGTCACCTTATATAAGCAGCTTTTGTGTGTCATTCTCCAATCCAACCTTCCGTAAATATTTTCTCAACGAGAGGCCAGCCCCAGGGATGGAATGAGTAAAGCCCCCCATCCCTGAAGTCTGCCACCGTTGAGAAAACAAAAGCGGTGCAGGGGGTATTAACGGCCCCCTCTGCTCTACCTTTTGTTTTCTAAATGATGATTATTGTATACCATGCTGTGCCATGATTGCAAGGGACTTGGATACCTTTTTCCTGCTTTTCATGAATGATGCAACAGCTTGAGGGCCATAAAGGGGAATCTCCTGTTGTGACCGGTTACCGTATATTTCCCCCTATTTTTACATGGAAAGTAAGCATTTTTCCTCAAAAAGCAAAAAAGAGGAAATCCAAACTGAAAAGTAAGGATTTCCTCTGGTACGGCTGGAGGGACCATCGGCTTCGCCGATACTAACCAGCCCTAAGCGGCAGAGCCGCCAAGGGCCGGTATGTCGAACCTCCGGTTCTCGTCCTACCAAAAACGCCAAAGAAAAAGGGCATCCTTTCGGATGCCCTTTTTCTTTGGTACGGCTGGAGGGACTCGAACCCCCGACCTACTGGTTCGTAGCCAGTCACTCTATCCAGCTGAGCTACAGCCGCATACTGTCTCAATAACAGCTTGATTATTTTAGCACACCGGATATGGAAATGCAAGTGGTTTTTGAAAAAAATATGCAAAAGGTCATTTTTTAGAATCTGTTGCATTTGGGACGGGAATGTGGTTTAATGGAAGAAACTGCATACAGAAAGGATGCGATCTTATGAAAAATCGGATTTTGTCCCTGATGCTCACCCTGGCGCTGGTCCTTGGTCTGGCTCCTGCCGTTCTGGCAGCCCCCGCCCAGGTGGCCTATCCCTCCACCCAAAAGGTGGACGTGGACGGCAAGGCCGTGGAATTCCAGTGCTACGCTCTGAAGGACGCGGAGGGCAGCGACACCAACTACATCAAGCTGCGGGACCTGGCGGATATTCTGAATGGCTCCGCCGCCCAGTTCCAGGTGGGCTGGGACGAAAATGTGACCATCACCACCGGGGCATCCTACACCCCCAACGGCACTGAGCAGAAGACCCCTTTTTCCGGCCAGCGGGCTTACACGCCGGCTACTGCGCAGACCATAGTCGATGGTGTGGCCATGGACCTGGCGGCCTTCATCCTCACCGACGATGACGACGGCGGCTACACCTACTACAAGCTTCGGGATCTTGGTTCTGCCCTGGGCTTTCTGGTGGACTGGTCCCCGGAGCGGGGCATCTTCATTGAAACAGACAAGACTATGCCCGCAGCCCCCGCGGGCGATCCGCTCTCTCTGACCAGCCAAAGCTATTCCCTGCCCTCAGGCACTGTGAACGCCCAGGTGATCACGGTGGACATGAGCGATCCCCGGGTCAGCGTCCGGGCCAGTGTGGCGGAGGGCAAGCTGAACACCACCCAAACTTTTGCCGACATCTGCGCCGCTTCCGGTGCGGTGGCCGTGATCAACGCCAACTTCTTTGAATCCTACCAGACTGTCAAGGACCCCATCGGCCATGTCATGGTGGACGGCACGTTCCTCTACGGCTCCTCCGGCCTTGCTTCCCTGGGCATCACAGCGGACAACGAGATGCGTTACGGCACTCCCTCCCTCTTTTTTCAGGTGAAAACGACAGACGACGGCGCCTTGCAGCAGTGGTCCGGCTTTGAGTTCAATGTGCTGGCCCAATTTGCCAACCAGTCGGTGGTCTATACCCCCGCCAGGGGTGCTTCTTTTCCTGTGACCTACCCCGGTGCCGTGCTGACCGTGGAAAACGGCGTCACCACAGGCTATCAGACGGTGGCTAAGGGGGACACCGTCACGATCCCGGCCAACGGCTTTGTCCTCTATTCCAGCACGGAGGTCACCTCCACCACCTGGTACCAAACCCCGGAGATGGGCCGTCAGGTGGTCATTGAGCCCTACCTCTTCCTGGAGGATGCGGAAGGCTTTTCCCTGGACGGAGTGGAAAATATGGTCTCCGGCGGGCCACGGCTGGTGAGAGACGGCGCCATCGTCACCACCCTGGAGGATACTTTCGCCCATGATGCCCGTTTTACCACCAGTGTTACTTCCCGCACTGCCGTGGGCACCACCGCGGACAACAAACTGTTGCTGGTGAATGTCAGCGCGGCTTCCATCCAGCAGATGCGCGATCTGATGCTGGCTCTGGGATGTGTGGACGCCTTTAACCTGGACGGCGGCGGCTCCACCGCCATGTACTATAATGGCGAGGTCCTCTCCGCCCCGGGCCGCCAGCTGGTGACCACCCTTCAGGTATTTGTCAGCGAATAAGCTATCCCCTATCAGCCCATACGAAAAGGAAGGCATCCGATAAGGATGCCTTCCTTTTCGTCATTTCCTCAGAAATCCTGCTCCCCCACATCGAAGGGGGGCATTTCAGTAGGCTGAGGGATCACATCACGCTCAAATTCCAGCTCCTCGGGAACGGGCTCGGACACGGGAGGCGCATCGGGGGCAAGGTCCACCATGCCTTGCTTGTACTGCATCTCCTGCCACTGCTCCTTGGTGATAAGCACCTGCCGGGGCTTGGAGCCTTCAAAGGGGCCAACGACCCCCTTCTCCTCCATCTGGTCCACCAGCCGGGCAGCTCTGGAATACCCCAGCTTCAACCGGCGCTGAAGCATAGATACAGAGGCCATGCCTGTATCCACCACCACCTCGATAGCGGAGGGCAAAAGCTCATCGTAGGCGTTATCCACATCCTCGGGGGCAGATCCGCCAACACCCTTGGCGCCCTTCTCCTTCTCGGCCACGCTCTTCTCGATCTCGTGAAGGACCTCTTCGTCATACTTGGCGGAGCCGCTCTGCTTCACGAACTCCACCACAGAGGCCACTTCCTCATCGGTGATGAAGCAGCCCTGGACCCGGGCGGGCTTACCCGCCCCGATGGGGGCGTAAAGCATATCGCCCCGGCCCACCAGCTTTTCCGCGCCGGTGTTGTCCAGAATGATGCGGGACTCCAGGGAGTTTGCCACGGCGAAGGCGATGCGGGAGGGGATGTTGGCCTTCATAAGGCCCGTGATCACGTCGGCGGAGGGCCGCTGGGTGGCAACGATGAGGTGCATTCCGGCGGCACGGCCCATCTGGGCCACCCGGCAGATGGATTCCTCCACCTCCTTGGCGGCCACCAGCATCAGGTCGGCCAACTCGTCAATGACCACCACGATCTGGGGCATCTTCTCCATGCCCTCGGTGGTCTCAGCGTGCTTGTTGTAGGAAGCAAGGTCCCGGACGCCCACTTCGGAGAAGGCCCGGTAACGCTTCATCATCTCCACCACCGCCCATTGGAGGGCGCCAGCGGCCTTCTTGGGGTCGGTGACCACCGGGATCAGAAGATGGGGTATGCCGTTATAGATGCCCAACTCCACCATCTTGGGGTCCACCATGATGAGCCGGACCTCCTCGGGGGACGCCTTGTAGAGCATGGAGATGATAAGGGAGTTGGTACACACCGACTTACCGGAGCCGGTGGTACCCGCAATCAGAAGATGGGGCAGTTTGGCGATGTTGCCCACAATGCAGTTGCCTGCAATATCCTTGCCCAAAGCAAAGGCCACCTTGGAGTCATGGTCCTGGAACTGGGGGGAACCAATAACATCGTGAATCGGCACGGTGGTCACCAGCTTATTGGGCACCTCGATACCTACCACGGAAATTTTATCGGGGATCGGGGCGATCCGAACACCGGAAGCGCCCAGGGCTAATGCGATATCATCAGACAAGTTGGTAAGCTTATTAAGACGTACCCCCTGGTCCAATTCCAGCTCGTACCGGGTCACCGAAGGGCCTCGGGTCACATTGACGATGCTGGCATCAATACCGAAGGAATGAATGGTATCCGTAAGCCGGGCCTGATTCGCATGAAGCTCGTTGGCGACGCCGTCAACATTGCTCTCCGCCCCAACTTTCAAAAGCGTCAGCGGCGGATACTGATAGACCTGGATCTGTTGGCCAAGGGCCTCCTCCACCTCGGCCGAAACCTGGGCGGCAGCCTCTTCGGCCTCGCCTTTCTTCAGCTTCTCCACCGCGGGCTCCCGGGTAATTTCCACCGGAGGCTGAGCGGAAACAGGAGCCGCCGAAGCCGCCGGAGGCTGGGGCACAACGGGGGGCGTTGAAGTGATGGAGGGCTTGGACTCGAAGAGCCCCACGTCTGTGAATACGGGCCCTGCTCCAGCCACTGGGCCGTCCACAGGAATATCATAGGGATGACGGGGGCGGGGAGGCTCCGGTTCCGGCTCGGGCTCTGCTTCAGCTTCGGGCTCCTGCGCCTTCTTTTCCGCCAATACCTGGTCGGGGGCAGGCACCCGGGGCTTGCTGAAGAAGCCGCGGCGGCGCTCCGGCTGAGGCTCGGGCTCCGCTTCCGGCTCAGGCTCCAGTTCCGGCTCCTCCTCCCCTTCGGTTTCCTCACCGTCCTTGCCAAAGGGGCCGTCGTCCACCGGAATGTCGATCAGTGTCCGGCGCCGGGGACGGAGCTGGGGCTCCGGTTCCCGGGTCGAACGGCGGACCGGCCTTTCCGGCTCAGGTTCCGGCTCATACTCGGGATGGGGGCGGCCCTGGAACCACTCTACGATCTGCGCCGGAGTCACCCGGGCAGCACCCATAGCCAGGCCAATCAACAGCAGCATAAAGACCACCCCGGCACCGATCTTGCTGAACCCGGCAATAAGGCCCTGGGCCAGAAAGCCGGAGATGACGCCCCCCGAGGTCATGCCCACCTCAGGAAGGCCTTTGCCGGTCATCCACAGGCTCTTAAACAACTCACCGGTCCAGGGGAACTCCCCCCTGGCCAGGAACAGATGCAGAAAGCCACCAAAAGCTACGGGCAGCATCAGAATGCAGGTGACCCGCAGCCGAACAGGCCGCCCATGGTGGAACCCCAAAACAAACGCAGCATACAGCAATGCCGGAGGAAGCAGCCAATAGCCATATCCGATGAGTCCCTTCATAGCGCCGCAGAGGGCGTCAATAACAAAGCCCTCCATATGAAAGTAACCTAGAGCGGTGAAAATGCCCAGCACCAAACACACCAGGCCCCCCACCTCCCGGCGGATGGGCTTGGGTTCCGGAGCCTTGGCCCGGCTGGGGGCACGGCTTCCCGAGGCGGTGCTTCTGCTTCCCCCGGAGCCGCTGCGGGAGGCAGAGCTTGTCCCACTTTTCCGAGTTGAGGTGGTATTTGTTTTTTTCTGTGTGGCTGCCATGGCTTCCATCCTTTCCAGGAACACCGCCTATCGGGCGGATCATCATACCTTATCAAGGTATATAATACCGCAAATCGAACAAATTTTCAATACATCTAAGGGGAAATTTTCAATCAGGAAAAAGAGCCGGGGGTTGTGAAGAAAGCCCAAATGCGGTATAATCAGTTTAGACCTGTTTCAACATTTGTCATGTTGGGCCACAACCGTCCATATTTTATCACAGGGGGGAGCCCTATGAACGAGCTTCAAGGCGCAGAGAAAACCGAGGCGGCCCAGCCGCTCAAAAAGCGGACAAATCCCTTGAGATGGCTTCCCTGGAGAAAGCTGTTCCTTCCCCTTGCCATCCTGTTGGCCCTCGCCCTAGGGGCCTTAGGGATGCGCAGCTACCTTTCCTTAGAGAACAAAGCCACCCGTCTGGGCTTTGAGGACATGGGGGAGCTCGCCACCCAAACCGCCTACTGCACCGAGATCAATGTTACAGAGGCCTCCCGGGAACTTTGGGGGGTCACCATCCCCTTTACCCAGAGCAAGTACATCTACAGCTACGACGTGGTCATCAAGGCGGGACTTGATTTCACTGCCGTGGAGTGGATAGTAGACGAGAACACCGTCACAGTGAAACTTCCCCAGGTCGAGGTGCTGAGCTGCGAGCTGAACCTTGACTCCTTCCGGATCTATCACGAGGCCGAGAGCATCTTCCGTCCCATCACCCTGGAGGAGAACAACACGGCCTTGGCCACCCTCAAGCAGTCAGCCCAGGACAACGCCATTGCCAACGGCCTTCTGGAGAACGCCCGGCTGAATGCAGAAGCCATTCTCCGGGGCTTTTTCGCCCAAGCCTATGATCCGGCGGAATACCAGATCCGTTTTCAGAGCAAATAGCGCCTTCAACCGACAAAGAAACAGAGAGGGGACTTGTTCTGTCCCCTCTCTGTTTCTTTTTGAAAAATTTCTTCGAAATGTTGTAACCTTTTGTTCCCATTTTCCCACTATATTAAGAAGGGGTATTTCAGTCCCGCATTTCCACACCGGCCATGGTGTATTTCAGGTCGCTTCCGTACTGGTAGATGAACTTAGCCATCATCTCCCGGCCACCGAAATCCACCTTGTTATCGTACCAGTCGGGATGGGCCAGGATCCGGTCTGCGGTGTCCATGAGGTACTGGAGCACCAGGGGATGCTGGTCGATGGTACCGTGACCGGCAAAGACCCCGCTGATCTCGTCAAAGAGGGGCTCCAGCTTTTTGAGGGCGTCCCGAAGGGCCCGAACGGTGCAGCACTCGGGATGGGCCTCCCCCTCTCCGGGGCCGAAACAGCTTGTGTTGTCGCCGATGTAAAGGCAATGGCTTTGCTTGTCATAGAAAGCGCTCTGACCGGGGGTATGGCCGGGTAGATGTTTCACCTCAATGAGATAGCCCTCCCCCAGGTCGAAGGTGTCCCCGTCCCGGAAGCCCACAAGCTCATAATCCCGATAGGGCACCAGATCGGCCACGTCGAACCAAGTCTCCCTGGGCTCCCCCTTCTCGTTGAGCCATCTCTCCGGAATGTGCGCCCGCTCCGCCAACAGATGGGGCACATCGTACTCATGGATATATACCTTCTCAAAGGCCGGGTTGCCGCCGGAGTGGTCCAGATGATGGTGGGTATTGACGCAGATGATCTCCTTGCCGGGGGCCAGGAACTCGCAGAGCCCCCGGAGATTGCCCACGCCGCAACCCGTATCGATGAGCATGGCCTTCTCCGGCCCGATGATGAGGAAATTCCAGGTATCGGCCGTCCCGGAGGAGAGCCCTTCCGAAAAGATGGCGTACATATTGTCCCGGAATTTGTAGGCCTCGGCGTAGGGGTCGATATCGGGGTAGAACTCCCGGAGTGTGCTGTACTCCCGGAGGATCTTGAAAAAGTTCCAGCGGGAGGATTTCTCCGTCTCGGGTACGATGCGGTGGCTCTTCAGGTCCGATTTGATGGGGCGGCAGGCCTTATTTTTCATGCTCTTTCCTCCTTACAGGGCGTCGATAATAGTCTGTACATACTCGTCGGGGATACCAGCGGGATAGTCGGTAACATTGACCTCCTGGCAGAAGGGACCGTCGTAGGCTTCCCGCTCCACCATATAGCCCAGGTTCTGGGGGTCAGAATAGCCGTAGATAAGGCAAACCTTGGCCTTCGATGCTCCCTTGATCCGCAGTCCCAGGATAGAGCCCAGCTCGCCAGGCACCGCCACCACTTGGAGGTCGCCCCAATTATAGATACGGAATGGCATCTCCCGCTCCACATGGCCTGAGCCGACGGCGATCTTCCGCTCGTAACTCCTGATACCGGTGACCAGCAGCTTCACCGTATCAAAGTCCGTCTCGGTCTTCAGCTTCTCCTCAAAGTCAGCCTTTTTCTGTTCAAAAACTGTTGCATCCACGTCGTAGACGGCTTTGTAAGCGCCCTCCTTGAAGCCGCAGTCCGCAAGCTCCAGCTCCTGCCAGGGCTCCGCCTTTTTTTCGATCTGGTCCAGGAGGTTTTTTGCCTGGTACTCCACCTCGTCAAAAAGATTGCTCTTCCGGTACTGCTTGTTGCCCATATCCCCGGCGTTGCCCTGGATCATCAACACTGGGACGGGATGGTCGGCCTGGATTCGGCGGCGGAGCTCACCGAAGAGGTCGCCGGAGCATTCGGTGAAGTTGGGCCCCAGGATGGTGCAGTGGTGGGCCATGGAGAAGGCCATCCCCACCAGCTCCTCCCCCCGGAAGAAACCGAAACGATGGACATACTTGTCCGCGCGCTTATTCTTATCATTCCGGTTGGAGTAGAGCCCGTCGATGAGGGTACGGCTGTACTTCACCGTCACCTCGGGAGCATCCTCGTTCCAGGCCTCTGCAATGGCAGTAGTGACCTTATCCAGCACAAGCTCCACATACTCAGGATCGGGCTGCCGCTCTGCATAGGGCCCGTCTTTGCCTCCCGTGATCAAAGGACCGCTGTGGGTGTGAGTGGAGCCCACGATCAGATTGCGGCGATTCAGGGCAAGTCCCTTCCGGGCCGCAGCCTCCACCAAAGCGTCCACAAACGCCTGATTCGTGCCGACCACATCCATACTGACCCAGACCGTCTTGCTCTCCCCTATCGTCATGACAAAAACCGTTGCGGTGATGGGGTCATGGACCTTGCCAAAGTGGCCGGTCCGCTGGGCATAGCCCCCCTGCCAGCAGGGCCTTTGGGGGGTGATGTCCACTTCACGTGCTGCAAATCTCATCGTGTTTCCTCCTTCCAAAGATAGGGCGGGAGGAGGACAATGCCTCCTCCCGCCGGGTCGAGATGTTTCTTTTTTTCGATGTACGATATTTAGCCCAGGATGCCCAGAGCAGCACCCACGATGCCAATGAGCAAAACGATGAGCACCAGCTTGGTCATCGTGACCTTCCGTCCACCCAGGAGCTTATAGCAGATAAAGGTAAGGACCACAGGGACCATGCAGGGCATGATGGAATCCAACTGCGCCTGAATGGACAGGGCTGTACCAGTGGCAAATTGCAGTTCCAGCGGAATCTTCACAGAAACCACGGAAGGAATCAGGGCGCCGACCACGGTGAGGCCCAGGATGGAGCAGGCGTCGGTCAGCACCTGAAGGGTGCTGCGCATGGAGGTGACCAGCTTGGTGCCCAGATCATAGCCCCACTCAAAGAACTTCAAGCGGAACAGAGTCAGGGCGATGGCAAAAAGGGTCCAGAGGATAATGCCGGTGGGGTTGCCCTCCAGAGCCATGGGGGAGGCAATGGAAGCCCAGATAGTGGGGATGACCACCCAGAAGAGGGTATCGCCCACGCCGGCCAGAGGACCCATAACGCCGGTCTTGAAGTTCTGGATGGTCTCGGCGCCGGGGCGGCCCAACTGCTCTTCCATACCCAGAGCCGCGCCCAAAACGATCTGGCACATGTAGGGCTGGGTATTGAAGTACTTATAGTGGTTGTTCAGAGCGGCAAGATAATCCTCATCGTTGGGATAGATCTTCCGCAGAGCAGGAGCCAGAGCGTAAACCACCTGCTGACCGAACTGCAGCTCGTAGTTGTAGGTGTTCATAGGCATGACCATCCAGCGAAGGCCGGCCCGGTTGACATCCTGTTTGGTCAAAATCTTATTCTCACTCATCTTCCAGCCCTCCCGCAGGACCACCGGCCATAACAACAGCGTTGGGGCCGGAGTGGTCCAGATAATACTTGAAAGCGATACCGAAACCGATGATGGCGACGCCCAGAGTGGGGACGCCCATATAAGCATACATGACGAAGCCAATGCACAGATAGAGGAAGTTCTTTTTCACAGGCATGTAGTTGAGGAGCATTGCCATACCAGTGACAGGAAGGATCTTACCGGCTACGGTCATACCGTTGAAGAGCCAGGCGGGCATGGCGTCCACGATGGCCTGAACCACGCCCTGACCGGCCAGCAGAACGATCAGAATGGGCACCAGATACTTGGCAATACCCATGAGGGGGCCAAGATAGAGGACCTTCAGGCCCTGGTCGAACTTTTTCTCGTTGACCAGTTTCTGGGACCAGGCAGCTACCCGACCGCAGAGGATCTTGTGCAGGATGTCCAGGTTGATGTAGAGCATACCCACAGGCAGGCCCACAGTGAGGCCGATCTCATAGCCGGCGCCGGACTGGATAGCCACGATGACGGCAATGAAGGTGGTAAGTACATAGTTGGGAACACTTGCGCCGCCCAAGCCCACAACGCCCATGCTCATGAGCTGCAGGGTGCCGCCGATGAACATGCCCTGGGTGGCATCCCCCAACAGCAGTCCCAAAATAGCACCGATAACCACCGGTTTGGAGATCATCTGGGTCTGAGGACCGCCGCTGTCCAAAGCCACGATAATGGCCAGAACCACGATCATAATCAGTTGGAACGCAGATAAACCGAACATTTTCTCTCCTCCTTATTAGGATGATTTTGAATGGGACCCTGATACCGCATATTTTCTCTCTTTTCCCTCCTCACTTTACGACCTTGAAGAAGTCCACAGGCGCCACGGACGGGGCATGCTGGATAATGATTTTTGTTCCAAACTTTGCCAGTTCTTTGCAGTCTTGGACTTCTTCCTCCGTGAAAAACGCCCGGTTAGAGAGCTTAATGCCCTCATTCACCCGGTCGGTGGCGCCGATCATCAACTCATCAATGGGAACTCCAATCTTGGCAAGTTCCAGGAATATCCTGGGTGTCTTCGCCAAAAGGAAGATCCGCTGGCCGTCGTACTTGTTGGCCTGGAAGTTGGCAAGGGCCTTCTCCAGCGTGATAATGCTGCCAGCCACATCCATGGGCTTTGCAAACATCATAGCCTCTTTCCGCATAGGATCGTTGGCAACATCGTCGTCGATGACCATGATCCGGTGGCAGTCGGCCTTGGGCAGATATTGGGCAATAACGATGCCGTGGAGCAGTCTGTTGTCGATCCGTGCCATTGTGATTTTCATGGGATGATTCCTCCTTAGATAAAAATATCGTTTGGTCCCCTGATTTTCTCCCCACATCCTGTGGAGGGAACAACATTGATTGACTTGTTTGCCCCTTTGGGGCAAACAAAAGGCTATATAGCCTTT
>JAAWPV010000022.1 GCA_022800215.1 Oscillospiraceae bacterium
GCCATTGACCGGGAAAAGGGCGAATGTGAGATGGGTATTTGCATGAAGAACGATACCGTAAAAGGCAAGGGTTATGGCTGCCGGGCCGAGGAGCTGGCGGTGAGCTACGCCCTCCATGTGCTGGGCATGACCGTTGTCAACGCCGATACCCTCGTAGGCAATGTGCGCAGCCAGCACGTGCTGGAGAAGCTTGGCTTCCGCTTCCTTCGGGAGGAGGGGAACTTCAGATACTACCGCTATGAAATGTGAAAAATAAAAACAGGCCTGTTTCTCTTCGGAGAAACAGGCCCGTTTTATGCCCAAATAGGGAAGAGGCGATCACACATACCCTTCCAGCCCCCGAACCGAGACCTCCCCGGAGGATACATTTTCTTCCGTCCCGTTTTCCAGCCGCACCCGGAGGGAGAAATCCTCGTTGACTGCCAGGGCGGTGGCCAGCCGCTCACGGTCCGGCTGGATCAGCCGTACCTGCTTTCCCAAGGTGAGACACCGGGTTCGATACTCGCCCAGATACTCCCCCTGCCGGCCGGGAAAATCCCCCCAAAGCCGGTCCAGCTCCCCCAAAAGGGCCCGGGCGGCCTCCGCCCGGGTGGGAGGGGTCGCCATGTGCTGGCCCAGGGAGGTGGCAATGGCGCTCAGCTCCGGGCCGAAATCCGCCTCCGTCTGGCTCACGTTGACACCGATGCCTACCACCATGTAGTCGGGCCGCCTGTCATCGGTGAGGCCCAGCTCGCAGAGGATGCCGCAGAGCTTCCGGTTCCCCAGCAGGATGTCGTTGGTCCACTTGATGCCGCAGGGAAGGCCCGTAAGCCCTTCCAGCGCCCGGCATACCGCCACCGACACCCAGGCGGTGAAATGGCTCAGCACTTCCGGCGAGGCCGATCCCTCCGGCCGCAGAAGCACCGACAGATAAAGCCCCTTACCGGGCAGGGACTGGTAGGAGCGTCCCCGCCGTCCCCGGCCTCCGGTCTGCTCTCCTGCAATGACCACAAGCCCGCTGGAAGCCCCGTCGGCGGCGCGCCGCTTGCATTCGTTGTTGGTGGAGTCGGTGACCTCCAAATAGACCACCTCGCCGCCCACGGCCCTTCCCGGCCGTGACAGCTCCGCCGGGGAGAGAAGGTCAGGGGAGGCAGTGAGCAGGTAGCCTTTGGCGGGGTGGGAAGCGATGACGTATCCATCTCGCCGCAAGGCTTCCACACCCTTCCAGACCGCTGCCCGGCTGACGCCCAGCTCCCGGCTCATGGCCTGTCCCGACAGGGGGGCGCTGCGTCCCAGCAAAAGCCGCAAAATGTTGTCCTTCAGCATAGAGGCTCTCCTTTGATTTTTCTCACCACAGTCTACTCCCTCTTGAGGGACTTGTCAACAGAAGTTCAAAAAATGGTTTACAAGGCGGTGGGGATGTGGTATTCTACTCGTAAACCAAAAACTGAAAAGAGGTTTACAAGATGAGAAATCAGACGAAAAAACTGGTCCAGGCCGCCCTGCTGGCGGCGCTGACAGCGGTGGGGGCTTTCATCCGCTTCCCCTTGGGGGCCATGTCTTTCACCCTGCAGGATATGTTTACCGTCATGGCCGGGGTCCTGCTGGGCTGGAAGTGGGGGGCTGCCTCCCAGGCGGCCTATGTGGTTCTGGGCCTTGTGGGGCTGCCTGTTTTCACCCAGGGCGGAGGTTTGAGCTATGTGTTCCAGCCCAGCTTCGGCTTTCTGCTGGGGCTGATACCCGCTGCTGCTCTCACCGGGGCTTTGGCAGGGGAAAGGGGAGAGCCCCGGCGGGTGATCCCCGCCTGTGTGGCGGGGCTTGCGGTGCTGTACCTCGTCGGTGTACCTTATATGGGAATGATCCTGAATCTCTATATGGGCAGGGGCCTTTCCGTCTGGACCATCGTCAAGACCGGCCTGCTTATCTACCTGCCCGGTGACGCACTGAAGGTGGCGGTGGTGGCAGTGGTATCGCCTGCCCTCTGCCGGCGGCTGAAGGTGCAGGCGTGAAAGGGCAAAGACAAGTATTCTAAATTTTCCACTTGTCCCATATAGTGTGATACAACTATATGGAAAGGCGGGGGATACCTATGCCCTATGAGGAAATGAGACCCATGGACCATCATTTGATCCTGGAGGACCGGGAACGGTTAACGGTGTCCGGGGTGGAGGAAGTGGAGAGCTTTGACGAGAACACCATCGTCATGGTGACGGCCCAGGGGGTGCTGATCGTTCGGGGGGAGAACCTCCATATCGAGAAATTAAGTCTGGACGGCGGGGACCTGAAGGTGGAGGGGATGGTGGAATCTCTCACCTATGAGGAGGATCGCGGCCGCCGTGGCAGTTTCCTTTCCCGGCTGCTGGGGTGAGGAATGGAAGTCTCGGTAACAGGACAGGCGCTCAGCTTTTTTGGTGCTGCGGTACTGGGAGGCGCGCTTGGTTTTCTCTATGACTTTTTTCGCCTGCTGCGAAAGCGGTTCCTGACCCGGATGGGGCTGGCCTTAGACCTCCTCTATTGGCCACTGACGGTAGCCGCCTTTTTTTTCTATGCCGTAGCGGCGGGGAACGGGGATATCCGTCTTTACCTGCTGGCCGGTGTGGTGTTGGGGGGCTGTCTTTACTTTCTGCTGCTCAGCAGCGCCGTCCTCCGTTTTGGAAACTGGCTGGCCGATGTTTTGGGAAAATTTGTAAGATTTTGCCTGATTCCTGTGGTCTGGACGGTGAGACTCGGCAAAAAAATTTGGAAAAGTGGAAAAAAGTCCTTCCATTATCGGTGGAAATGGTATAGAATAAAGGTTACTATGAAGGCAATGGACCGTATGGGCCGTGACAAGGCGAAGGGAGGCAGAGGTCATGCAGATCAAAAAGGCGGGATTTCTCACCAAGATCGTGATATTGACTCTGCTCATCGCAGCCACGGTGAGCCTGCTGCGCCTGCGGACCCAGATTCAGGAGGCCCAGGTGGAGCTGGAGGACAAGCGGCTTCAGGTAGCCCAGCAGACCCAGGTCAACGCCGATCTGCGAGACGCGGTAGACCACAGCGGCGACCCCGCCCGGCAGGCCGACATCGCCCGCAATGAACTGGGCCTGTCAGGACCTGGAGAGAAGGTCATTATTTTCACCGATTGATCGGCTTGTGTGGGCCGTGAAGTAGGAAAATATTGAAGGAGGACATATCTGTCAGTATGGAGTTTGGCGTAGGTTCTGTTTTGGAAGGCAAGGTCACCGGTATTACAAAATTCGGTGCCTTCGTCTCCTTACCGGAGGGAAAGTCCGGGTTGGTACATATTTCGGAGATCGCGTATACATACGTTAATGACGTGAAGGACCACCTTCAGGAGGGGCAGGAGGTCAAGGTCAAGGTCATCGGCGTGGATGAATCGGGCCGCATCAACCTCTCCATCAAAAAGGCCCAGGACCCTCCCCCCAAGCCGGAGGGCGGCGCCCCCCGGGTCCAGCAGAGCCGGCCCAGAAGCGGCGGTGCCCGGCCCGTGGGGTTCACCGGAGCCCGCAAGCCTGCCGAGCCCACCACCTTTGAGGATAAGCTGAAGCAGTTTATGGCCTCCTCCGACAGCAAGCTGAGCGAGCACCATATGAATGACCGCAAGAGCAGCCGCCGCGGCGGTGGCGGCAGCCGGCGCGGCCAGTAAGGAGAACATAAAGTTCCTGTTTCGTTTTACGAAACAGGAACTTTTTTAATATCGGGGCGGACAGTAAAAAATCAGCAGCTTCAAAGTTTCCTCCTTTTTCTCATCCCAATCGCAGTGAACATAGAAATCCCTCAAAGTAAAGCCCACGACCGGCCGGTCAAAAACCTCTATCTCCCCTGTGGCTAAGTCAATGGCCCCAAGCCCCGTCTTTTTTCGTCCTTCTTTCGGCAAGATTTCCTCCAAACAGTCTTTACACAAAAAACCAGCCGCCGTTTTTCTGTCCGCCTTCTCGTCGCTGCCCAGCGTGACGGTCAGATAAGCATAACCCCGGTCCTGGTCCTCCATGACAGAGACACGAAAGCCGCCCTCACTGGGCTGCAAGCTTCGCAGACTGAGCGTCCCCGCTTCCTCCTCAATCAAATTTCCCTTGGAATCATAGCGGTTTATCTCCACATCAAACATTTCAAAGGTATTGAGACTGATGATAGCCAGGAGGGTGGTGATGCCGGTGATAGATTATAGTCCCTTATGGGAGACAATGAAGCGGAAAGGCATTACCCAATACGCTCTTATTCAGGGTGGCATTGACCGTCGGACCTTGGACTGGCTGAAAAAGGACAGAAATATCACCATGCTCACTCTTGAAAAACTATGTGTTATATTGGATTGTACACCAGATGATATCGTCCGTTTTATTCCGCAAACGGAGGCTTCAGAATGATACGGTATGACCCTCTGTGGCAAACCATGAAAGCAAAAAACATCAGCCAATATAAACTGATTAAAGACTATGGAGTGGATAAAGCACAGCTCCACTGTTTAAGGAAAAATATGGTTGTCAAAACCTTGATTCTGAATACCCTATGTGAAATCCTCGATTGTAAAATTGAAGATATCATAGAATATGTCCCCGATGAAAAATAAAAGCTCTGCTCTCAGTGAGGGGACGGGGCTTTTCATATGTTTACGGCTCGCAATAGTATAAAACTCAAATTAGTACAGCTACAGGGACTATGTTTCTGTTATACACCCATATACTAATGGTACAGTTATAGGGACGTGTGGTGATGATATGTACTTAAATGAAGCAGTGAGTAAGCGGCTTGCAGAACTTCTCGACAAGAAGCATATGACGCAATACCAGCTTTTCAAAAGAAGTGGTGTTCCTAAGTCCACCATCGGAAATATCATCAACTGTTCCTATGATTCAGTCAAACTACGTATTATCCATGAAATATGTCAAGGACTTGAAATCAGTATCTACGACTTTTTCAATTCTTCTCTTTTCGATGAAATCAATCTAGAGCCATAATCGTTTCTGTAAAGGGGTGTACATATATGATACGCTATGCACCTTTGTGGAAAACAATGGCGAAACAGAAGGTAACAACATATACTTTGCGGGTCAAGCATGAAATGAGTCATGCTACTGTCCAGCGCTTACAAGCAGATATGCCTGTTTCAACACATACGCTCAATAAACTCTGTACAATTTTGAATTGCCGGGTGGAGGACATCATAGAATATGTCCCCGATGAAGAATGAAAAGCCCCGTTCCCAATAGGAACGGGGCTTTTTGTATGCAACCCTTTGGAAACCCACCCAGGCTGTCTGAACGACAGAGAGAAAACGCCGGGGCGGTCCCGGCGCACGTGCCCGAAGCACCGCTACAAAGTGCGGTGCGCAGGCCACTAGCCTGAAATAAAACAGCTATGGGGAGTTTCCAAAGAGGGGCAACCGCAGTTGTCCCTCTTTGGTCGTTGGGGGATAGGGTCCAGGGGAAGGGCGAATCGAAACGCCCTTCCCCTGGTGCTTTTGGGGGGATTGAGGGGGCTCTTTTCCAGAAAAGAGCCCCCTCAAAGATAACACCTGAAAATTAAGTTGTACCCACCCATACACCCAACAAAATTTTTTCTCTTGGATGTACGAAAACGTACAACACTTGGGGGTGTTTTCACTATTATTAGGAGGCGCTTTTTCCGCGCTTCGGGGCTGTCACGCTGCGAACAGGTCAGGACGCTCGGTTGCTTTCCCTCCGATTCGGGCTGGTCTTGGGCCGCAAAGCGGCCCTGCGCTCGCCCTCACTTCGGTCCAAGCGCCCTCGCTGACCTGTTCTCCGCGCTTCAGTTCACCACCTGCGCCTTGATGAGGTTGGTCGTGCCCTTGGCGCTCAGCGGCACCCCGGCGGTGATGACTACCGTATCCCCGGTCTGGACCATGCCCTCCTTCCGGGCGGTGTCCACGCAGAGGGAGAACAGCCGGTCGGTGGAATCCACCGAGCCGTAAAGCACCGGCTGGACCCCCCAGGAGATGGCAAGCTGGCGGCGGATCTGTTCGGTGGTGGTGAGGGCGATGATGGGGCAGGCGGGCCGGAACCGGGAGATGACCCGGGCGGTGTGGCCCGAAGTGGTGGCGGCCAGGATGGCGGAAGCCTTCAGGTCCATGGCGGTCATGCAGCAGGTGTGGCTGATGGCTTGGTTGATGGACTGGGGCGCAGCGTCACTGGTCACCTCGTGGTGGCGGATAAACCGGCCCCAGTAGTTGGTGGCCTGCTCGGCGGCCTCCACCGTGCGGATCATGGTCTCCAGAGCCTCCACCGGGTACTTGCCTGAGGCGGTCTCCCCGGAGAGCATGACGCAGCTTGTGCCGTCAAAGACGGCGTTGGCCACGTCGCTGACCTCGGCCCGGGTGGGCCGGGGGTTGCGGATCATGGAGTCCAGCATCTGGGTGGCGGTGACCACGTTCTTGCCTGCGGCCACGCACTTGGAGATCATCTCCTTCTGGATGATGGGCACCTCGTAGGCGGGGATCTCCACGCCCAAATCGCCCCGGGCCACCATCACGCCGTCAGCGGCGGCGAGGATCTCATCAAAGTTGTCCACGCCCTCCTGGTTCTCGATCTTGGCAATGATGCGGATGCCCTCGCCGCCCCATTTCCGAAGCTCTGCCCGGATATCCTCGATATCGGCGGCCTTCCGGATGAAGGAGGCGGCCACAAAGTCGAAGTCATTCTCAGCGGCGAAGCGCAGGTCGGCCCGGTCCTTTTCGGTGAGGGCGGGCAGCTGGATCTTGGCGTTGGGGATGTTGATGGACTTGTTGTTGCTCAGCACTCCGCCGGTGATGACGGTACAGCGAATGTCCTGCCCCTCGACGCGCTCCACCCGCAGCTCGATGAGCCCGTCGTCGATGAGGATACGGGTGCCGGGCTGGACCTCATTGTGGAGATTCTCGTAAGTCACCGACACCTCATTGGCAGTGCCCTCCATGTCCCAGGTGGTGAGGATGAACTCGCCCCCCTCCACGAGGGTGGCGGGGCCGTCTTTGAAGGTCTTGACCCGAATCTCGGGGCCCTTGGTGTCCAGAAGGGCAGCCACCGGCCGGCCCAGCTCGTCCCGAACCCGGCGCAGCCGGTTGTATGTGACAAGATGGCTCTCATGGGTGCCGTGGGAGAAATTGAAGCGGGCGCAGTTCATGCCGGCTATAATCAGCTTCCGGAGCATTTCATCGCTGTCCACTGCGGGACCCAGAGTGCAGATGACTTTCGTTTTTCTCATGTTCATAATTACATACCTCCATTGGGTGTGTAGGTTTCTTTGATTCTCTTACGGCCTTATCATACTATATTCTTCCAGAAAAGAAAAGCGGCAAAACCACCAAAAGGGATGGTTTTGCCGCAAAAGGTCTTGGATAATAGAGAAAAACGCAAAAAAATGACAAAATTCAGACAAAAACTTCCGATCAGGGGGTGACGGATCCCGTGTCGGCAGATATGTCTTCAGGAGACTCCTCCGTTTCCGACTGGAGGGCTGCCATCTTGTTCTCGTAGCCGGTGGGCAGGTAGGGATAGAGATTGTCCACCCGGAGAGAGCTGGTGGTATTTATGACGATGATGAGGTCGGGGTCCAGCCAGTTGATATACTCGATCATGTAATCCTGGTCCGAGTTGAAGGCCCGGGGTTCTACCGCCATCATTTCGCTGGAGGCGATGGCCAGGAATGGGGTGAGAGCGCAGCCAAAGGAGTCCCGAAGGATAAGAAGGCGGGGGGCGTCTGGGTTGTTGTGGTTGACGGCCCGGGCCAGCAGGTAATCGTCCCCGGAGTAGATGGAGTAGGGGTTGTCGATATAGTAATTGGTATCCACCAGCCGTTCGGGAAACAGGAGGGTGGTGGCAAAGGAGCCTTCCCGCTTGATGCCGGACAGAGGAACGGTGTAGGTGAAGTTGGTGGCGAAGGTGGGGGACCAGATCTCCAACCCGTCCATTCCGGCGTAGAGGGAACCCACCCGCTTGGCCATACTGCCCAGGAAGAAGCCGTCAAAGTAGGTCTTGGTGTAGGATCTATTCCGAACCCACTCCTTTTCGATGTTAAAGCCGTAATCCGCCTTCAGCTTTTCGCAGATGGTCTGGAAGCCCAGGAAAGCCCCCTGGGGGGTCCAGTGGTGGTCGGTGCGGAAGAAAAGCTCCTCGGGCTCGGCGTCTCCGCTCTCCACGGCCTCCCGGAAGGCGGGCCGCAGGTCCAGAGTATCCACCAGGTAAGAGTCCTCTAAAATGGACAGGAACTGGTCGGCTTCGTCATTGGAATAGTCGGTGAGCCCCTCAGGAAGGTCAAAGACAGTGAGCTTAGAAGGGGCCTGAATGTAGAGCGTATGAACACCGTCGCACTCCTTCCGGACCCTGCGGGCAAATTCGATCATCTCCCGGGCCCGGTCCTCCATGTCCACCGGCTCCGCGTCCAGATTCACAAAGCCCAGCACCTCGTCGGTGAGCCGCACCACCGTATACTGGGGGTCCGGGTCCTCAATGATGCTCCGCCCCATGAGCCGCTGGGCGCCGCCGTAGAGCTCAATGAAGGCGAAATCCCGGTCCAGGTAGGTGTTGAGGTTTTTCTCTGAGGTGTCAATGAATTTGATGATCTCACCGGGCAGGCCGGACAGGTCGGGAGGAGGCGCCGCCAGATGGTTCCGCATGGCGTGGAGGTTCCGGCCCGAAAGGCTTTCCCCCCGGAGAGTCTGGGTCTCAGCATAGCTCCGGTGGCCCGGCTTGCTGACGGCGGCAAAGCCCCCCATCTTGGGCATCAGCCCGGCAAAGAGATAGCCGAGGACAAAGATGAGCCCCGCCAAAAACAGAATGGCGGTATAGGTGTCCCGCCGCTTTGCTTTTTCCACTAAAACCGCCCTCCTTTTGTTAGAATCTAAAGTAGATAAACGGATTATAGGTCTCCTTCACCAGATAGGTACAGGACAACAGACCAATGCCCACCAGGGCCAGGGCATAGAGGATGTCCCAGAGTAGGGGAAGGTCCACTCCGCCGGGCCGGAAGTCCTCCAGTGCTTCCCGGATGCGGGAAGCCAGGGGGAAGGAGAAGAAGAGGGCCAGGGCCAAGATCAGCAGATTTTCCCGGAACCAGAGCACGCAGGCAGACTCTACCTGCGCGATGCCGTTCTGTCCCAGCATGGTGAGGATGAACTGCCCTGCGTACTCCAACGTGTCCGAACGGAACAGGACCCACAAAAAGTTGACGCACAGCAGGGTATAAAGCCGCTGGAGGGGGGTGATCCACCGCCGGCTGAACCGGGTGTATTTTTCCAGCGTCAGCAGCAGGAAATAGCACAGCCCCCATACCACAAAGGTCCAGTTGGCCCCATGCCAAAGCCCGGTGAGCAGCCACACCACAAAGAGGTTGCGCAGGTGGAGAAGAGGCTTCACCCGGTTTCCTCCCAGGGGGATGTACACATAGTCCCGAAACCAGGAGGAGAGGGAGATGTGCCACCGCCGCCAGAAGTTGGTGATGGAGGTGGCGGCATAGGGGTGGTCAAAGTTCTCCCGGAAGTGGAATCCGAACATCTTGCCCAGGCCGATGGCCATATCCGAGTACCCGGAGAAGTCATAATAGATCTGGAAGGTGTAGCACAGCGCCCCCAGCCAGGCCATGGGGGTGGAGATGCCGCCGGGGTCCATGGCGAAGACCCGGTCGGCCACCTTGGCCACGGAGTTGGCGATGAGCACCTTTTTGCCAAGGCCAATGAGGAACCGGCTGCACCCGGCGGAAAAGTCCGCCCAAGTTTCTTTCCGGTTGTCGATCTGGTAGGCCACGTCGGCATACTTGACGATAGGGCCGGCGATGAGCTGGGGGAAGAAGGAGATATAAAGCCCCAGGGCCAGGGGAGAGCGCTGGACCTCCGTCTTGTCCATGGCTACGTCCAGTACATAGCTGAGGGCCTGAAAGGTGAAGAAAGAGATGCCGACGGGCAGCTCGATGCCGGGCACCGTAAGGCCCAGCCCCAGTCCGTTCAAAGACTTCACCGTAAAATTGAGGTACTTAAAGATGAACAGCAGAGCCAGGTTACAGGATACCGCCGTCACGATGGGGGTGGTGAGGTAGCGGCACAGCTTCTTCCACCGGTGGACCCACAGTCCGAAGGCGTAGTTCATGCCGATGGAGCCCAGCATCAGGCAGAGAGGGAGGAACCGCCAGCCTTCGCTGGGGTATTCCCCCCAGGCGTAGAAGAGGAGGGAGGCCAGCAGCAGAAGCATATTCTGGGCATGGCGCATCCCCCGGAAGTAGATGTGGTAAAGGGCCAGAACGATGGGCAGAAAGAGGAAAATGAAAGGCGTACTGGAAAAAACCAAGGGGGTGTCCCTCCTTTCTCTTGGATCTCAGGACAATATCAGGTCAGATAATGGCCCACAAAGGGGATTTTGGAAATGAGCCAGGCCACGGCGAAGGAGCAGAGGAACACCACCGCGGTGAGGGCCGGGACCGACGCCACCGGGGCGAAGGACAGGGCGGTGATGCCGAAATTTTTGAGCAGGATGATAAAAAGCTCGTGAACCAGATAGATGCCGAAGGAAATTTTGGCCACCCCGGAAAGCCTCTGCCGCCGGGAGCGTTCCTCACTGACCCCCAGCACGTAGCGGAACAGGACCACAATGGCGACGGCAAAGGCGCACACATTGGGGGAAGTGTAATCGTAAAGGATTTGCACAAAACCGCCTGCCTGCCGGGAGAGCAGAGAGGTTCCCCATACGGTGGCGACGGCGCCCAGCACGCCCAGCACATAGATAACGGCCTCCGCCAAACGGCTGATGGTGTATTCTTTTAAGTAGTACCCCGCCACATAATAGCCCACATAGCCCAGCACCAGCCGGACGCTCAGCCGGTCATACCAGATGTGGACCAGATTTGTGGCGTTGGGCCAAAGCGTAAAGGCGGTGGGCAGGAGGGAGGCGAAAAGGAACGCGATCAAGAAGAAATAGTGGAAATCGCTGCGGGAGGCCCCCCGGCAGAAGGCCCGGAGGATAGGGGTCACCAGATAAAGCCCCAAAATCATGAAGAGAAACCACAGGTGGAAGTGGTAATCCCCGAAGCCGATGGCGTGGAGAAAAGCGTTCCAAAGCCCTGCGGGAGAATAATTTCCACTGTCCACAACGGCATAGACCCAGATCCAAAAGACAAGGCTGATGAGGATGCGAAGGGCGTTGTGGAAAAGGAGTTTCACAAGGGGCAGGGGCCGCTTGGGGTCCAGCATGAACATTCCAGAGAGCATAACAAAGACGGGCACGCACCAGCGCACCAGCCCGTCGTAGATATTAAAAATTTGCCAGGCCTGGGAGGAGACAGACAGGCCCATCACCGGATTTGCGCACAGGTGAAGAACGATGACCGCAATGGTGGCGAAGACCCGCAGAAGGTCGGCGTAGGCCACCCGGCCGTTTATCTTTTGTGACATGGAAGCAACCCTCCGGGAAAAAAGTCGAAAAAGAAATCTCTTTATTCTACCATAAAAGAAAAAAGGTGGCAAGAGGGATCGTGGACCGGTTTCACATGGGCCGCAGATTTTTGTCCAGCCGGTCCAGAAGCCATTGGAACCGCTTCTCCCGCCCCGCCTCCGTCTTGGCGTCAAAGTAGGCTCTGGCATAGGTTTTCCGCACCGAGGGGGGCATGGCGAGAAAGTTGGTATAGGCGGGCTCGTGCCCTTCCAGCAGGGTGGAAAGCTCCGCCGCCTGCTCTTCCCCCACCGTTGCCATCGGGTCCGGGGCGTCCCACTGGCCGTTCTGCTTGGCCCTTTCGATGGCCGCCCTCCCGAAGTCGGTCATCCGTCCCCGCTCTTCCAAGTCCTGGACCAGCTTTTTGTTTTTCTCCGACCACTTGCTCTTCTCCCGGCGGGGAGCGAAGTATTTTTTATAGCTGCGCTCGTCCACAGGCTTCATCACCCCGTCGATCCAGCCGAAGCAGAGGGCCTCCTCCAGGGCCTCTGCCGCCTTGAGGGTCCCGGGCCCGCCGGCCTTCCCAAAGAGGAGCCACACCCCGCCGCCGTCGCCGTGATGGCCCTCCAGCCAGCGGCGGAAGGCCTCCCGGTCCGCAAACTGCAGTACGCCGCTCATGGGTTCTCCTCCGTTTGAAGTCCCTGGACAAACTCCCGAATGAGGCCGTTCACCAGCTCGGGTGCGTCGGCGTTGGAGCAGTGCCCCGCCCCGGGGATCCACACCAGCCTGTGGCCGTCCTGCTTTGTCCAGGCCCGGTTATACCGCTTGCCCGACCCGGCCTGGTCCTTCTCCCCGCAGAGGAGCAGCACCGGGCAGGGGATGTCGTAGGCCCCGCCCTTCCCGATGGCCTGGGCCAGGATGCGGAAGCCATGGCCCGCCAGAGCGCAGAACTCGTCCTTTCCATAGACGGAGAAGGTCTTCTCCATCAGGTCCTGGCCGTAGGGGGTGGTGGCGTTGCCCGTCTTTCCCATGCTGAGGGTCCATTTCCAGGGCAGGGCCCGGTACATCCCCTCGGTGTGCTGGAGAAGGAAGAGCTCCGCCCCGGTGTAGTATTTTCGTTTCATGGAGCAGGAGTCGATGGATACGAACCCCGCCGCGGCGTCCGGGTAGAGGGCCATGTAGACCTGGGCAATGTAGCCCCCCAGGGACTGGCCCACCAGCACGGGCCGGGTGACCCCCTCCGCTTCCAAAATCCCGTGGAGGTAGACCGCCATATCCTCCAGGGAGAAGGCCAGCCGGAAAGGTCGGGAGGCGGCGTGGGCCGGGGCGTCCCAGGTGAGAAGGTTGTATTCCGCTCCCAGTCCCTCCACCTGCTTATCAAAGAGGTGGTGGTCGGCGGAGAGGCCGGGCAGCAGCACCAGCCAGAGCCTGCCGGTCCCCACCCGGCTCACCCAGTAATGGATGACGCCCAGCTCCGTCTGATGGGTCCGCTCTTCCATAGAAAGACTTCCTTTCGAAATTATATATTATGTCAACTAATGTCCGGGCGGGGAGGAGGTGGATCATCTCCCTATTAATCTATCAGCTCACCAGTCAAACTGGTTCCATCCACCCCGGTGATACGGACTGGAACTTCGATATTATGTAAATCATCTGAGGAGGCCGCCTGGACCTCCGCGTAGTTGGGGGCATGGCCCCGCCAAAGACAGGGGGACAGTTCTTTTGTCTTGGCAGGTTCCTCGAAAAGGACGGGGAGAGTCCGTCCCACAAGGCTTTGGAGATAGCGCTGCTCCAGCTCCGCCGCCACCCCGGCGGCCCGCCGGACCCGCTCCTCCTTCACCGCCTTGGGGACCTGGCCGGACATTGTATCCGCCGGGGTCCCAGGGCGGCGGGAGTAGGGGAAGATGTGCATGGCGGTAAAGGCGCATTTGCGGATAAAGTCCAGGGTGGCCCCGAACTCCTCCTCTGTCTCACCGGGGAAGCCCACAATGAGGTCGGTGGTGATGCCGGGCCTATCAAACCATTGCCGCAGAAGGGAAACGCTCTCATAATACCGGGCCGTGTCATACTTTCGGTTCATCCGCTTTAGTGTCTCGTCACAGCCCGACTGCATGGAAAGATGGAAGTGGGGGCATAAATTATGTAAACCGGAAAGCCGGCGGCAGAAGTCCTCCGTCACCGTCCGGGGCTCCAGGGAGCCCAGCCGGATCCGGCAGGCCGGCGCGGCGGCGCAGAGGGCCTCCACCAGGTCGGTGAGAGTCTGTCCGTCCCGCCGCTCCTGCCCCCAGGAGGAGATCTCGATGCCCGTCACCACGATCTCTTTATAACCCTTGTCTGCCAATGTTCTGGCCTCGGCTACCGCCTTCTCTAAAGGCAGGGAGCGCACCGGTCCCCGGGCATAGGGGATGATGCAATAGGAACAGAAATTGACGCAGCCGTCCTCCACCTTCAGCATAGCCCGGGTCCGGCCCGATAGTCCCCCGGCGGGCAGCTCCTCAAAGGTTCTGGTTGACATAATGTTTCCAACGGTGACTTTGGGCTGGGCGGTCCGCTCCGCCAGCAGGGCTTCCACCTCGTCCAGGAATTCCATCCGACGGTCCGGTCCGGAAATGAGGTCCACCCCCAGCTCGGCCACCGCCTTGGGGTCGGTCTGGGCGTAGCAGCCGCAGACCGCCACAATGGCCTCCGGGTTTTGCTTTTGGGCCCGGCGGATGATCTGCCGGGACTTGTGGCCGCTCATGGCGGTGACGGCGCAGGTGTTGACGATGTAGGCGTCGGCGGTACCCTCGAAGGATACCAGCTCATGGCCCCGGCGCCGGAGCTCAGTCTCCATGGCCTGGGTCTCGTATTGATTTACCTTGCAGCCTAAAGTGTAGATGGCGAATTTCATGGCCTTCCCTCCAACCACTTGAAAGAACAGGGGGTTTGTTGTATAATAAAAAACTGTCTTAACCCATCTATTATAAAAGAGAAATCTGGATTCGTCCAGAGGAAAACGCCAAGGAGGGGCCTATGTCCTACAACTTTTTTGCTCTTTTGGCCCGGATGAAGTACATTGACCGCTGGGGGCTCATGCGCAACACCCAGACCGAGAACATCCAGGAGCACTCCCACCAGGTGGCGGTGCTTTCCCACGCCCTGGCCCTCATCGGACGGGAGAAATTCGGCTCCACCGTGGACCCGGGGAAGGCGGCCATCGCCGGACTTTACCACGACGCTTCCGAGATTTTGACCGGGGACCTTCCCACCCCCGTGAAGTATGATAACCCCGCCATCAAGGAAGCCTACAAGGCGGTGGAGCGGGTGGCGGCGGACAAGTTGCTGTCTCTTCTGCCCCAGGAATTTCAGGAAGAGTTTTCGCCCTACGTCCGGGAGGAGCTGGACCCTCAACTTCTCCGGGTGGTGAAGGCCGCCGACAAGCTCTCCGCCCACATTAAGTGCCTGGAGGAGCTGAAGGCGGGGAATTTGGAATTCAAGCTGGCTGCCCGCCAGACCCGGGAGGCCCTGGATGCCATGGAAATGCCCGAGCTGGACTACTTCATGAAGCACTTCCTCCCCGGCTTTGAGCTGACATTGGACGAGTTACAGTAAAGGGTTGGGCGGTGGAATTTATGAAATGGATCGCATTGCTGCCCGCGGCGGTGTTTCCCTACACCGTCTGGGTGGTGGGAGATCTGGCGGAGGTAGGCGGCAGGGAGCCGCCCGCTCTTTCTCCGGTGCTTCTGCTGGGGCTTTTCTGGCTTCTGGGCTTTGTGGGGGCGGCCGTTACACTCTGGCAGAGCATTCGGGGCAAGTGGGAGGGCCGTAAGCTGGCCTTTGCCAGTATGCTTATTAAGCTCTTCCATATCCAGAATTACATCGTGCTCTTTCTGGGAGCCATGCTGCTCTTCGCCCTCCCCATGGTGCCGGTGATGATCTGGCTGCTGGATGTGATGACCATTTTCCTCAGCGGCCTTGTGGGGCTCGCCGCCGTGCTCCGCTGCCGGGCCGAGGGCAGGCTTACCAACAAGGCGGCCATCGTCAACGGCATTTTTCAATTTGTGTTCTGCGCCGATATCATCAGCGCCATTTGGGTGTACCGCAATACAAAGGAGGCATTTTTGAAATGAGAGCTATTGTCACTGTCATCGGAAAGGACCAGGTGGGTATCATCGCCCACGTCTGCGCTCTTTTGAGCGGCCAGGGGGTCAATGTGCTGGACATCAGCCAGACCATTTTGCAGGAGTACTTCACCATGATCATGCTGGTGGATGTGTCCCAGGCCAAGGTGCCCTTCGCGGACCTTGTGAAGGAACTGGAGGAGGACGGCAAGGCCCAGGGCCTTGTCATCCACGCCCAGCGGGAGGATATTTTCAACGCCATGCATCGAATTTAAGTGCGGAGGATAGACACATAGGGGAGCTGGACGGTCGCGAGGGCGAGCGCAGGGCGGCGTGGCCGCCCGTAGACCAGCCCAAGTCGTAGGGAAAGCGACCCGGCCATGTGTCCAATCCGCAGCACGAGAGATTGGGAGGCCATACTATGCCAAAATTCAATTCCAATGAGATTTTAGACACCATCCACATGATCGACCAGCAGCACCTGGACGTGCGGACCATCACCATGGGGGTTTCCCTTCTGGACTGCTGCGATGCGGACCCCAAAACCGCCTGCGAAAAGATCTACGACAAGATCGCCCGCTCGGCGGGGGAACTGGTGAGGACCGGGGAGGCCATCGAGCGGGAGTTCGGTATCCCCATCGTCAACAAGCGGGTGTCCGTGACCCCCATCGCCCTGGTGGCGGGGGCCTCCCGGACAGACGACTACACCCCCTTCGCCGTGGCCCTGGATAAGGCCCGGGCGGAGGTGGGGGTCAACTTCATCGGCGGCTTCTCCGCCCTGGTGCAGAAGGGCATGACCCCCGCCGACATCAATCTTATCCGCTCCATCCCCTCCGCCCTCTCTGAAACGGAGCTTGTCTGCGGTTCGGTGAACGTGGGATCCACCAAGGCGGGCATCAATATGGACGCGGTGGCCCTCATGGGCCGGACCATCAAGGAGCTGGCGGACAAGACTGCCAATGCCGCCGGCTTTGGCTGCGCCAAGCTGGTGGTCTTCTGCAACGCCGTGGAGGATAACCCCTTCATGGCGGGGGCCTTCCACGGGGTGTCCGAGCCTGACCGGGTCATCAACGTGGGCGTCTCCGGCCCGGGGGTGGTGTACCATGCCCTCCAGAGTGTGAAGGGCCAGAGCTTCGACGTGGTGGCCGAGACGGTGAAAAAGACCGCTTTCCGCATTACCCGCATGGGCCAGCTTGTGGCCCAGGAGGCCAGTGCCCGGCTGGGGGTGCCCTTTGGCATCGTGGACCTCTCCCTGGCCCCCACCCCCGCCATCGGGGACAGTGTGGCCCGTATTTTGGAGGAGATGGGGCTTCAGACCTGCGGCACCCACGGCACCACCGCCGCCCTGGCCCTCTTAAACGATGCGGTAAAGAAGGGGGGCGTTATGGCTTCCTCCCATGTGGGCGGCCTTTCCGGCGCCTTTATCCCGGTGAGCGAGGACGAGGGCATGATCGCCGCCGCCAAGGCGGGGACCCTGTGCCTGGATAAGCTGGAGGCCATGACCTGCGTCTGCTCGGTGGGCCTTGACATGATCGCCGTTCCCGGGGACACCAGCGCCGAGACCCTCTCCGCCATCATCGCCGACGAGGCGGCCATCGGCATGGTGAACTCCAAGACCACGGCCGTGCGGATCATCCCCGCCCCCGGCAAAAAGGTGGGGGACATGGTGGAGTTCGGCGGGCTTCTGGGGGAAGCCCCCGTCATGCCCGTTCACCCGGAGTCCAGCGCGGCTTTCATCGCCCGGGGCGGCCGTATCCCCGCCCCCATGCAGAGCCTGAAAAACTGAGGGAAAGAGAGGGAGGAGACCGTGATGAAAAGAGCGTACTTTGCCGGCACGGCGCTGGCTCTGTGCCTGACCCTGGGCCTTTGCCGGATGCCTGCTATGGCGGCAAATGTGACCTGGAGGGAAGAGCCTGCCGACTGGGCCGCAGAGCAGATGGAGGATCTGGCGGACGGGGGGATTTTGGGTCAGGGGACCTACTATCCCACCGCCACCATGACCCGGGGGCAGTTCTGCTATTTCATGGTGAATCTGGTCCAGCGGGTGGGCCAGCGGGACCTTCTGCGGGATGTTGCTCCCATGCCCGTGAACTATTTTGACGACGTGACCTCCACGGACGGCTTTGGAGGGCGGCAGAACGTCTACACCGCCGCCGCGTACGGCCTCACCGAGGGCGCAATGGTGGGGGACCAGCGGCTGGCCCAGTTGGACGGCGTGTTGACCCGGGAGCAGGCTGCCAAGATGATGTGCTCCCTTTTGGATGCTCTGCGCATTTACACCGGGCTGGAAGACCAGGCCGGTACTCCCGTGACCTTCCTGGATGCCGATACCATCAGCCCCTGGGCCGAAGAGTACGTGGACCGTGCCTCCGCCCTGGGCATTTTGAAGGGGGACGACAGGGGCAATTTTAACCCCCAGGGCATCCTTACCTTTCAGGAGGCCTGCGTCATGCTGGACCGGGCCTTTCTCCAGGGGGAGGAGGCTTCTGTACTTCGGGACGAGAGCCTGAGCATCCGGAGCTTCCAAACGGCCCTTGAGGAGCCTACCGACTGGACCCTGGAAGGCCAGGGGACACAGATGTACTGGCTGAAGGACGGCGGCGTCCTGCGCATTCAGGGCAGCGGCACGACCACCTCCGGCATTCAGGCGGAGTACTTTGACGGAGCGGAGGGCCACTCCCTGGGGATTCGGGAGATCCCCGTAGAACTGAGCGTCTGCGCCGCCTTTTACGAGGGGGAGGAGGCCTACTATCTGGCCTTCGGGCAGAGCAACATGGAGGAGAACGACGGGAAAGAGGTCTACCGCATCGTCAAGTATGATAAAAACTGGAACCGGTTGGCCTCCGCCTCGGTGAAGGGCGGGGAGAGCTACACCACCCAGCCCTACCGCTCCACCTCCCACACCGCCCTGACGGAGGACAACGGCACCCTGATCCTCTATACTGCCCGGCTGCGGTATCAGACGGCGGACGGCCTGCGGCACCAGTCCAACATCACCATCAAGGTCCGCTCTTCGGACATGAGTATTTTGGAGGTGAGTCCCCGTTCGCCCGGCAACCATGTGAGCCATTCTTTTGCCCAGTATGTGGCCTTTGACGGGGGAGAGCCGGTCTACGCCGACCATGGCGACGCCTACCCACGGGGTTTTGCTTTGAATCTGGACAGATCCACCGGATATGGGGAAGAGCTGAACTTCTTTTCCTTTGCCGGGGAGATCGGGGACAATACCACCAACGCTATCCCCGGCGGGCTGGGGATCTCGACGGACAACTACCTCTTTGCCGGGGCCTCCTCCGACCAGAGAGGCAACGACAAGCTGACCTACTGCAACGCCTTTCTGGCGGTGGTATCCAAGGCGGGGTATCCCGACAACAGCCGGGTGGACATCCGGTGGCTCACGAACTATCCCAAGGATGGGAAGGAGTATGTGAGCAATGTGAAGCTGGTGCCCATGAACAACAACACCTTTGTGGTCATGTGGCAGACCGTCCGTGAGGACGACAGGACCGCCGCCGGGGACCTGGGAGATTTCTGCTATGCCGTCTTTGACGGGGAGGGGGATCAGGTGGGCGAGACCCGGGTGATGCCGAACTTCGTGGCCCCCCTCAACGACCCCACCGTGATGGGAGACAGGATCGTCTGGATCCGGCCGGAGTATGGCCCTTACAGCGTCTTCATGAACGGCAACACCCGGTATCTGAAGTGCTATGTGCTGGAGATCGACTGCAACGAGGAGTCCTCATCGCCCCAGGGAAGCGGGCCTGTGGCCCCCAAGTCCTTCCGGCTGAACGCCTCCGACCTTACCTTTCTCGCGCCGGGGGAACTCTTTGACCTGCGGCCTATCTTCACTCCTACGGACGCTGTGGCGGAGGTGACATGGCGCTCCAGCGATCCCAATGTGGCCTCCGTGGCCTGGAATGGGCTGGTCACCGCCGTGGGGAAGGGGACCTGCACCGTCACCGCCACGGTGGAGGGGGTGGGCAGCCGGAGCTGCACCTTCCGCTGTAATTTTAAGGACACTCAGCCCGGCGGGACCACAGGCCCCGATACCACAACAGAGCCAGGCGGCACCCAACTGCCCGCCGACGGTATCACTGACCGCTATTATTCCGCCTTTGGAAATGGGCAGTGGCTGGAGCTGGAGCTTCTGGACGGCGATACCGTCCGCCTGCGGGGCTGTATACCCAGCCTTCCCGACTATTATAATTATGTGGTGCTCCAGGTCTACGGAAAGCAGGCTGAGGTGCCCTTTGTGGCCGGGGAGGACTTTGAAGTGGAGGTTACCTTCGACGCGGAGCGGTTCAAGCAGGAGGCCATTCCCGGCCAGTATTACTATATCAACGCCATGGTCTGCCAGAACCACCGGCCCGGGGACAAAAACTTGGCGGGACTGTCTTTTGAGGAAGTGCGTCTCAGCCTGACCCGGGATGATGAGGGAGCGTGTGCCCTCTGGGTCATCGAGGATTGAGGGGGTTCCGCAATCAATAGTTGCGCTTTTTCCAGCCCCGGTTGGTGGCTTCGCAACCGCATTTCCCGTATGCTGTTTTTGTAAGGAAACCGCAAAAACGCAAGGAGGTATCTACCATGACATTGGGTGAGAGTATTTACTATTACCGAAAGAAGGCGGGCCTTTCCCAGGAGGCTCTGGCCGAGCGGGTGGGGGTGTCCCGGCAGGCGGTGAGCCGCTGGGAGCTGGACGACGCCACCCCGGAGGTAGGCAAGCTGAAAATTTTGGCGGAGGCTTTCCGCATCACCGTGGATCAGCTTTTGAGCGGGGAGGAGCCAAAGGAGCCCCAGGAGCCTTACCGGGCCCCCGGAGAGGCCGCCGCAGCCCCCCAAACTGCCCCCAAGGCCCCCTCTGACTGGGACCGGCTTCCCGGCATGGTGGGCCGCATGATCCGCCGCCACGGCTGGCTCGCCGGTATCTACATCATGCTCCAGGGGCTGGGGGTGGCCCTGGTGGGCGGCATCGCCCGGTACGCCTTTGGACAGATGTTCCGCCTCACCGTCAACGATATGTTCGGCCAGATGGGCTGGGCTACCTCCGCTGTGGACAGCATGGGCAACCCCATCGACCTTCCTCCGGAGGTGGTGGGGGACCTCTTCGGCGGTTTCGGTCAGGTGACGATGGTGTCCGATATGGGCCGGGTCTTTATCAACATCGCCACCGTCATTATTGTGCTGGGCCTTCTGGTGGCTGTCGCCGGGGCCATTCTGGCGGCAGTGCTGTACCGGAAAGGCCGTCAGGCATAAAAAAGAATCTGTCCGCCCGGAAGCAAGTTTGCTTCCGGGCGGTTTGTTCCTTGGACGGCCCTTCTGTCGAAAGAAACGCCCTGAACACATATCCGTAAGCCTTGACTCTGGGGAATTAGTTTGTTATACTATTAACATTGAGCGTTGCGGTGCTCGGCAACCTCAATAGAATAAAAATGGCTGCTCAATAAGGAGGAAAAAACGAATGAAACGAATGAAGCGATTGGTTGCAGTCTCAGTATGCGCAGTGATGATGCTGACTGGATGTTCCACAACGACCCCGCCGACAACGACCCCGCCAGCGGTGGAAACTGCGGATCCTGCAGCAAAGATGACTCCGGGTACTTACACTTCGGTGGGTACGGGGTTTAAGGGTGACATCACAGTGAATGTTACTGTCACTGAAGATGCGATTACTGAAATTGCAGTAGGTGACAATCACGAAACATATGGTATTGGCGCTGCGGCTATGCCTGTGATGATCGAAGACATGCTGGAATACCAGACCTATTCTGTTGATTCGGTTGCTGGTGCGACGGTGACTTCGGCAGGCTTCAGACTGGCCGTGAAGGACGCTTTGACTCAGGCCGGCGCTGATATGACAAAGTTTGGTGCCGGTATAGAGAAAGGTGAATTGACGGATGAAACAATTGACGCCGATATCGTAGTTGTAGGTGCTGGCGGCGCCGGCATGATGGCGGCTTATTATGCCGCAAAAGAGGGCTACAATGTAGTCATCATCGAAAAGACGCCCTTGGTGGGCGGAGCCAGCGCAATGGCCGGCGGTACGCTGCTGGGCACTGACAGCAAGTGGCAGGACGAGCTGGGCTATGAGGACTCTACCGACGCGCTGAAGGCCCGCCTGCTGGCCCAGGGACATAACCAGAACCATGAACCGACCGTTGATCTGTATATGAGCTTTATCGCCGACAACTTCAACTGGATCGTAGATGAAGACGGCGGCAATATGCCGTACAACAAGACCGGTTCGGGCGCCACCTTCTCCATGGATGGCAGTGGCACAGCCGTTATGCAGACATTGAAGGAAAAAATGCTGGCTGCGGGCGCTACCCTGTATACCAGCACGAGAGCCACGGAGCTGATCGTTGACAATGGTACGGTGGTTGGCGTGAAAGCGACCGGCAAGGAAGCGAACTATACCATCAATGCCCGGGCGGTCGTTCTGGCCACCGGCGGCTACGGTCACAACACCGAGATCGTTCCCAAAGAGTATCAAACGTCTTACCGCTATTCGGGACATTCCGGCCATGATGGCGATGCGCTCAAGATGATCGAGGCTGTTGATGGCGCTACGCGCAACATCCCTTGGGTAAACAGGGCTGTTCACAGCATGATCCTTCCGAGTGGTGCTCCTCAGTATACAAATATGGGCTATGTTGTGTTTAATGAGATGAGCGGCATCCTGATCAATGAAAAGGGCGAGAGATTCGCCGCTGAAGTTGGCAATGACTGGGACTTGCTGGCGGCTATGGACCAGAACGAAAGACATTATCTGTTTATGGATCAGGAAAACTATGACGCATTCAATAATGGCATGTCCGGCAGAGGCATTTTCAATGCGGATGATCCTGAAAAATGGACTTCTGATGACTATAAAGGACAGCCGTTCTACAAGAAGGGCGCTACAATTGAAGAATTGGCGGCTAAGATTGATGTTCCGGCGGATGCTTTGAAGGCAACGATGGAAAAATTCAATGCTACCGTGAATTCCGGGGCCACAGAGGATGAATACGGACGTCCCTTGCACACCACGATCTCTGAGGAAGGACCCTACTATGCCCTGGAGATGTCTGTCCGCTACTCCACCTCGCTGGGCGGCATCTGTATCAACGACAACATGCAGGTGCTGAATACGTCTGAGCAGCCCGTGGCCGGCCTGTATGCAGCGGGTGAGGTCGTTGGCGGCGTTCAGGGCGACCTGTACCTGCCCAGCTCTACATTTACGTGGGCAATGACTTCCGGTGTTCAGGTAGGCAAAGTTCTTTCCAAAGATTTGGCAGAGTAATATCAGGAAAGATTTTAAATGAGTGAGCAAAAGGGGCATCTCGCCATTTCGGCGAGATGCCCCTTTTCTTTGGCGGTATTCTGAATTCCCTGTCGGGGAAAAATGGGAAAAGCACTTTCCAAAATTCGGTTTTTGGTGTATACTATAAGCGGTTAAATTTGGCTTTTATTTTCAAAAGGAGTGATTTGGAGATGCTTCATCTCGACTTGTCCAATGTGACACCCTTCCTGCCCGACGGTTGGCGTGTGGGGGAGGAAAAGGGCCTCCACAAGGCCCATGATCAGGTGATGAACGGTACCGGTGCAGGCAGTGATTTCCTGGGCTGGGTCCGGCTTCCCGCCGATTATGACAAGGAGGAGTTTGCCCGTATCCAGAAGGCGGCGGCCAAGATCCGTTCCGATTCCAAGGCTCTGGTGGTCATCGGTATCGGGGGCAGCTACCTGGGCGCCCGGGCGGTCATTGAGACGCTGACATCCAATAACTATAATCTGGTCCGGGGAGATAGCCCCGCCATTTACTATGCCGGTAACGGCCTCTCCGCTGACGCCATGCAGGAGGTCATCGACCTTGTGAAGGACGTGGACTTCTCGGTGAACGTCATCTCCAAGTCGGGCACCACCACCGA
>JAAWPV010000023.1 GCA_022800215.1 Oscillospiraceae bacterium
TGTGGCTTTGGTGATGGGGTTGCCGTAAAAGGCGTTGCGGCCCACCGTCACCCCGGCGGGAATGTCCACCTGGGTCAGCTTGCAGAAGGAAAAGGCGTTCCGGCCGATTTCCTCCAGACCATCGGAGAAGCTGACCCGGGCCAGACTGCGGCAGTTGTCAAAGGCCTCGTCCCCGATGGTTTCCAGAGTGCCGGGGAGGGTGACGGAGGTGAGGCTTCCGCACTCGGCAAAGGCCATGTCCTCAATGGTGGTCAGCCCCTCCGGGAGATTGATGGAGGACAGGGCCGATTCGCAGAAGGCCTCCCGCCCGATGACCCGGATGGAGTCGGGCAGGGTGACCTTCAAGCCGGAAAAGCTGAAAAAGCCGTAAAACACCTCGGGAGCGATCTCGGTGACCCCATCGGGAATTACCACACTGCCGCCGGTACCGCTATATTCAACGAGGACGCCGTTTTCGATCACAAAATCCTCCTCCGCCGCAAGGGCGGGGGCGGCCAGCCCCAGGCAAAGGGTCAGGGCCAGAATGGTGGAAAGCAGTTTTTTCTTCATGTAGGATACCTCTCTTTCAAATATGCTTTATGCGCGGAAGCAGGTCATCCCCGCCCGCAGTCTCCCGGCGGAGTATCCTGCTCCGTCGGGACGCTAACGATATTTATTCTGCGCCGACGGCGCCGCGTTATCTGCCGCTTCCCGAGCCGTAGACCGTATTGCCTTTACCGTCCTTGGGCCGGTCGATCCCCTTCTCCACCGTCACACTGGAAGGCTTCGTACCGTCCAGCACCAGACCGTCGGCCGCTACCGTCACCTTGGAAAGGCGGCCGCTGTTGTCCACTCTGGCCTCCGCCCGGGTGGTCAGCGCCTGGACTGTGCCCGCCACTGTCAGAAGGGTATCCTTCGCCTCGGCGGTGAGCTCCGCTTGGGAAACGGTGCTCTCCTTCTCTACTGTCACCTGGGCCCCGGATGCGTTGACGGTCAGGCTCTTGACAGTGCCCTTCCGAAGCAGGACGGGGGCGTCACAGTTCACGGTGACGGAGTCAAAGCTTCCCTCCAGGACCACCTGACCGTCGGCCCTGTTCACCGACACCCGAAAATCGTCCTTGCCGCTCTCGCTGGAAATGCGGATATCGCCTTCCAGATATTTGTCCACAATGATCCCGCCGTCCACGGTGCTGCTGGACAGGATGCGGAAGGCCCCGCCGCTGTGGAGGATCACATCGCCGCCCACCCGGGTGTAGCTCAGGCTCACCTCGCCGTCGCCCACCCCTTCGCTGACAAAGAGGTTTTGGCCTACGGTGATATGGCCCAGGGTCACCCCGGCGGTATTCACCAGAAGACTTCCCTCCGCATTCCTTCCCCAGACACCGGCCTGGGCCACTACACCCCCCGCCAGATTGTCCAGAATGGTCACCGCCTGGGCCCGGGTGATGGGGTGCCGGGGCTCAAAGCGCCCGTCATAGCCCTGGATGACCCCCAGATTGTGGAGGGCGCCCACGTAGTTCTCCGCCCACTCGTCCACCCAGGTCCGGTCCAGAAAGTGGACGTGGACAGGGTCGGGGGCAATATGGAAGGCCCGGCAGATCATCACCGCCGCCTCCTGGCGGCTCACGTCCTCGTTGGGACGGATGGTGCCGTCCAGATAGCCGTTGATGACCCCGGCGGCGTTGAGGTGGGCCAGGCTGGTCACATACCATTCCTGCGGGTCCACGTCCGGATAGGGCAGGGTATCCCCCTCCTTGTAGCCGATGACCCGGTCCAGAAGGGCGGCAAATTCCGCCCGGGTCAGGTAGTCGTCGGGACGGAAGGTATCTGCCTCGGCGTCTCCCTGCACCATGCCGTAGCTGGCCCATTTCTCAACGGTGGCCTGGGCCCAGTGGCCCTGAATATCAGGGAAGGTGGTGCGGCCTGCCGCCGCGGCGGGAAGGGTCAGAGACAGGACCAGGGCCGCCCCCACCCCCAGAGCTGCGATTCGTTTCATCTGCTTCACGTCCTTCTGCCTGCGTTTGTGGGACTTTGACTCTTTGGATACATTGTATCATCTGATTTTTCCAAACGCAATAGAAAGCGTACTTCTTTTTTGGATTTTCCTACTCATGCTTGCGAAACGGTCCAATTTGTGCTATGGTAAGGAAACCACGATACACGGAGGGAACGGCCATGCACAACGACCTGACGAAAAAGGATCTGGAGCTGATGAAGAAGGAGCTGGACGAGCGGCGCATCGTCCTGCGGCCCAAGCTGCTGGAGGCGGTGAAGGTGGCCCGGGCCTTTGGGGACCTCAGCGAGAATTTTGAATACAAGGCCGCCAAGCAGGAGAAAAACCGGAACGAGAGCCGCATCCGCTATTTAGAGAACATGATCCGCACCGCCCACATCATCCCGGAGGGCGGCAAAAACGGCGGAGTGGCCCTTTATGACAAAGTGACCGTCTTTCTCCCCGAGGACAACGAGACGGAGGAATTTCAGATCGTCACCACCATGCGGAAAGATCCCCTCCACGGCCTTATCAGCGTAGAGTCTCCTGTGGGCAAGGCCCTCATGGGCAAGCAGGTGGGCGACATTGTCCACATCCAGGTGGACGAGCATTACGGCTACGACATGGAGATCCGCTCCATTGAAAAGGGCCAGGACGACAGCGGGATCCCGCTGAATCAGTATTGATAGGACGACAGGGATACAAAAGAACCGTCCCCTTGTCTTGCCCTTGTCTTGCTTGTCTTGTAGGAGGAATAGAATGAAAATAGAAAAAAGAAGGGTGATTGCTTTACTGTTGCTATTTGTAATATGTTCCCCATTTGCTCTTACATTAAGAGAAGTTGGAAAACCAATAACACAACCACCTACCACTCCAGATGTCATATTTTCCCCGTATGCCTATGAACATCAAAATGCATTTTTTCAACGAGGTGATGAACAAGCTTGCATCTTAGAAGATTATATTCGTGACATTGAAAGTGGGGAAAAGATTTCACTTTATCCTTATTCATATTTCAACACTTTTTGCACATTGCCGATGGGTAAAGAAGAAAGTGGCAATTTGCAAAATGGAAACGTTAGTTATGACTTTCGGATACTTAATAACTCATTGGAAATATTATCCATCAATTTTTATTCCAATAAGAATTGGTGTATCCTATACCAAGAAAATGGTTATCTTTATGAAAAGCATACCGGCAGTGGGTGGAGATTCGATGGAGAAAACATGATTTGTGAGCTTCCGCAAGAAGTTAGCTTTTTTGACCCCATTAGCATTTCGGGAATAAATGGATGTGGAATTGTTCTGTTGTCATCAGATGACCCTGGGCTTGAAGCCGATATTCAGGTCTATATTCCAACTAACAATGGTTGGACAATGGCAAGGTTTGTTATGCCGGATGGTACAGAAACCAACTATATTCAAGGATATGTTAGACGCCGAGAGGATCAATCTATCCGTTATTCAACAAATCCATCCGTAGGAACAATGGAATTATGTATAGAAAATCAAGAAGGGCATTATGAATTGTATCAAGTTTCCTATTCTGAAAACGACACTCTTCTTCTTACAACTGACGGTGCCGAAATAGCATATGAATCCATACTTAATTGGAAATATTAAACATTACCAAGATGAAATCAAGACAAGGGACCGGTTCTTCTGTCCTGACTAACTGATCCGCAAGGGCGGGGTGCAAATGCACCCCGCCCTCGTTTTATTCTGCGGTGCCTACCGTCAGGCCCTCATAGAGGGCGGACGGTTCTTTTGTCTTTATTCCGAACGAGGTTCTCCTACGCTGTAATTCTGTTTCGCCACAGGGTTGTTTGGATCGTCGTAGCATCCTTCCATTTGGGGTTTCGAATCTTCGTATTGCGGCTCTCCTACGCGGTAGCTTTGCCCCGCCGCCGAATTATTAGAACTATCTTCCATGTCGGAAGAGGCCGGCAGATTCTTTCCCACAGTAAAATCGGCGCTGTACGGCGTATTGATTATAGAGGCCACGATTTTGATGAGCTCTTCCAGCTCCAGGCGCTGGGCTTCCACCTCGTACTCCACCCCGTCCAGCTCGAAGGCGGCCACGTAGATATCGTAGTAGCCGGCGGGCATGTTGGAAAGGCCGTCGGGGGCCTTCCGGGTGGGGTCGAAGGGGCCGTGCGGCATGGAACAGTGGCTGATGGTGACCGGTACCCCGCCGAAGTCGGTGGTCCGGCTGTCATCCACCGGCAGAAGGCCGCAATGGAGAATGCCCAGCCGGGAGGCCGTCACGGTGAAGCCCCGGGGAATATAGAGGTCGTCATCGGACTTGGGGCTTCCGTCCTCGTGGAAGGCCGTCCAGAAGCCCCGGGCCGCCTGGTCCTCGATGATCTCCCCGGTAGCCTTATCCCGGAAGACGGTGTAGCTCACGCCGTTGCCGCCGCCGGTGAGGCCCTCGGGAATGTAGGCGGGGGCCAGCTCCCAGCCGTAGTAGGCCCGAATCTGGTCCAAGTCCCAATGGACCGCCTCATAAAGCTCAGGGTCCCGGTAGAGCCGGGTGGCGTCCATGCCCAAGCCTGCCGATTCGTTCACCGCCACCCCGTCCCAGTTTATGGTGATGGTCTGGGGGGCAGGCGGCTGGAGCGGGTCGGGGGTGTCCTCCGGCTGCTGGGTATTTGTCAGCACCGGCGGCACAGGGGGTTGAGGCTGGGGCCCATTGCCCCACAGTTGGCCCATTCTCGCCCCCACCGTCACCAGCAGGGCCAGGCAGGCGGCAAGGGAAGCGTAACGGGCAAAGTGGAGAGTGGCTTTTCTCCGGGCGGTATTCTCCCCCATTTCCTCTAAATAGCGTGTATCAACGCAGCTCATGGCGCAGAGCAGATCGGTTCCCTTCATAGTGAAATACCTTCCTTCTCAAGATATGTTTTCAGTTCTTCCCGGCAGCGGTAGAGGGTGGTTTTAACCTTGCTCTCCCCCACCCCCAGCCGGGCGGCGATGTCCCGGACGGGGTCGCCGTACCAGTAGCGGCGAAGGAACATGGCCCGCTTTTCTTCGGACAGCGTGCGGAGAAAGCCGTTGAGGGCTTCTCCAATGGCCCGGACCTCCACTTCCCGCTCGCCGAGGCGGTCGGGGATACATTCTTCCAGCTCCTTTGTCAGCTCCACCACCGTGGCCGAGCGCTTTTGGGCGGTGAGCCAGTCCACCTTACTGAGCGCCGCAAAGCGGCAGAGCCGGGAGAGGTAGGCGCTCAGGTTCCGGGGTTTCTGGGGCGGGATGGTGTTCCAGGCGCTCAACCAGGTATCGTTCACCGCCTCCTCCGCGTCCTCCCGGCTTCTCAAAAACCGCCGGGCCAGACGGTAAAGCCGTGGGCCGTATTGTTCCTCCAGGGCCTTTAAGACGCTGTCGTCCCGGCGGAGCAAAGCATTTATGATCTCCGTATCCTCCATTCTCTCACCTCTCTTTTTATTTGATTGGAGCCTCCATCTGTTAAGTGGGAAAAGGAGACTGATCGGTTACACGTTCCTTTTCTTTTTTTGACGAAAAATTTTTCATTCCGTTCCCTCTTGACAATCTCGATATTCGAGATTATACTAAAAGCAGATAACTCGATATTCGAGAATAAGGAGGTGAGCCCATGCCGAGAGAGAAGTTCCGCACCCTCACCGAGCAGATGTTTTACATTCTGCTGTGCCTTCGGGAGGAGTGCTGCGGCATGGATATCCTGGACAAGGTGCCCCAGATGACCGGGGGTCGGGTCAGCGTGGGGTCGGGGACCCTTTACAACCTTTTGGAGGAATTTTTGAGCGCCGGGATGATCCGGGAGACCAAGGTGGAGGGCCGGCGGCGAAGTTACCTGCTCACCGACACAGGCCGGCAGCGGCTCCGGGAGGAATATGACCGTATCAACGCCCAAGCGGACGATTACCGCCGCTTTTTCGGAAAGGAGTGACAACAATGAAAGAGACAAAGCGTAGGATGGAGCTTTACTCCTTCTACGACCGAACGGGGATGGAAAGACACCTTGCCGAAATGGCGGAAAAGGGCTGGCTTTTGGAGAAGATCGGGCAATTCCTTTGGACCTACAAGGCCATCGAGCCGAAAAGGCTCACCTTCTCGGTGACCTACTTCCCCGCCGCCTCCCAATTTGACCCAAGGCCTTCCGAGGAGCAGGAGACCTTCTACGACTTCTGCGCCCACACGGGCTGGGTGCTGGCGGCGGCCAACGCCCAGATGCAGATCTTTTACAATGAGGGGCTGGAGCCCATACCCATTGGAACGGACCCGGTCCAGGAAGTAGCGCTTATCCACCGGACCATGAAAAAGAGCTTCCTCCCCGCCCAGCTCCTGCTGCTGGCGGTGGGACTTCTCAACGGGTGGATGTTCCTTTCCGAGCTGAGGCGGGACCTGATCGGCACCCTCTCCAACACCTCCCGGCTCTTCTCCGTCTTCTGCTTCATTTTGGTGATCCTGCTGGCGGCGGCGGAGCTTGGGACCTACTTCTACTGGCACAGGAAGGCGGCAACGGCGGCGGAGCAGGGGGATTTTTACGAGACACGGGGGCATAAAAAGCTTCAAGCGGGGGCTTTCCTCCTTCTGGGGCTGGTGACCGTCTGGTACCTGCTCCGCACCTTCACCGGGGAGAGCCGGATGATGCGGGTCCTTACGACGCTGATGTTCCTGGTGTATGTGCCGGGGATATTCCTTCTTGTCAACGGCATCAAGGCCTTTCTCAAGAAGCGGGGGGTATCCGCCGGGGTGAACCGGGCGGTCACGATGGGTGGCAGCTTTGTGCTGGCCATGGCTCTGGTCTTCGGCATTACCTTCCTCACCCTCTACGGCAGCAGCCACGGGTGGTTCAAGGAGCCCGACGAAGAGACCTATGTGGCGGGCGGCCACACCTGGACCGCCTCCAACGACCCACTTCCCCTGACGGTAGAGAAGCTGACAGGGGACGACCGGGAGGGCTATGACCGCCAGCTGCGGGAGGAAAGCTCTTTCCTGCTGGCCCACATGGAGGTGGATGAGCGGCCCCGGTTCGATGTGGAGGGCCGGAAGGATATGTACTGGCTGGACTATGAGGTGGTGCTGGTGAAGGTTCCCGGCCTCTATGAAAGCTGCTGGGAGCAGCTCTTCCACGAACGGGACCACTGGAACGACGGTGAGCCCGAGGAGGAGTGGAACTTCTACGCCCCGGTGGACCCGGCACCCTGGGGGGCGGAGCGGGCCTACCGCTGGGACGGCCCGCTGGGGCCGGGCAGCCGGTACCTGTTGGGCTACAGGGACCGGATCGTGGAGATCGAGCTTGACGAGCCTGAAGGAACCTGGGCCCCAACGGGAGAGCAGATGACTCTGGTGGGGGAAAAGCTGGGGAACTGAAAATTTCCTCTCCCCTTTTTCCGTTTTTTGTGGTAGAATAGAGGAAACGCCATCCCGAAAGGAGCCCTACCCATGGCCCAGCAGTTTTTTCCCGTCCTGTCCCACTTTCAAAACAACAACAGCTGGCTGTCCAGCGACGGACGGCTGCGGTACCGCATTGTGCCCACCCTGGACAAGGTCCCCGAGGGGGAGGACCCCACGGGCTTTGTCACCGCAGAAACCTGGGAAGGGCCCTGGGCCTATGAGTTCTCCACCGTGGAGGAGACAAAGGACTTCCCCCTCACCGAAGAGGGACTGGAGGCCCTCCAACAATGGCTGGAGGAGCAGCGGCAGGTGGTGGAGGCCCGGCCTCAGCACACGTTGGAGGAGAACATCGCCCGGAAGAAAATGCCGGAAGCGGCGGAATAAAAACGCAGACATCCAAGAAGCCCGTCCCCAATTTGGGGACGGGCTTCTCTATCTTTTCTTGTTGGTTCTTAGTCGGCGTCGCTGTATATGTTCCAGGTGTCAATGACGATGCCGTCCTGCCAGGCCACGTTAAAGTCAATGACCCGGCCGATATCCCGGAGCTTCACATAGGTGTAGCCACCGCCGTTCTGGTCGGTGAGGACAATGGAGTCCAGGATCACGGGCTCACCGTACATCTTCACGGTAAAGGTGCCCAAGGTGTAGGCCTGCTCCCCGGTGAAGTTCTGGATCATCTCGCTGCCGTTGGGCTGATACTCCTCACCACTGAGGGTGATGACCCCGGCGGCGCCGTCCCAGCCCACGTTGAAGTTGTGGGAGGTTCCGTTGATGGCCTGGGCCACGTCCCGGAGCTTCACGTAGTTGGTGAGGTAGCCGGTAGCGGGATCCCGGAGGGCGTAGCAGTAGAAGGTCACGTCCTTGCTGACGGTCTCGTCCACGCCCAGCGCCTCGTTATACTCGGTGCTCAGCACCTTCACCGTCTGGGTGGCGGGGACAGCAGTGCCGGAGGCGGCGGGGAGCCCGGCAGCGGGCTGGTCGGCCACAAAGGTGTATCCGGCGGCCTGGGCATACCGCTGGGCGGCAGAGCCCTCCGCCCCGTGGATGGTGATGCCGGTGAGAGGAATGCCCACCATGCCGTTATTGTAGCGGCTGTCAGAGACAAAGCAGAGGGAGTCGATGCTGGTAAGGGAGGCAGGCAGGGTCACGTCCTTCAGGGCAGTGCAGCCCCAGAACATCTGGTCCTCCAGCGCGGTAATACCTTCGGGAATGGTGACGCTCTCCAGGCTGGTGCAGCCCCAGAAGGCGCTGGAGCCCAGCTTCTGCAGGGTGGAGGGCAGCTTGATCTCCTTCAGGGCCACACAGCTCGCAAAAGCGGAGGGGCAGATCTCGGTGACGCCCTCGGGAATAGTGATGGACGTGATGTTGCTGTACTCGGCAAAGCTCTCCTCAAAATTGCAGGCGATCCGGGTGACCCCCTGGGGCACCACCACATTGCTGCTGCCGCCGTTGTAGGCGTAGAGGATGCCGTTCAGGGTAGGGAACTGGCCCTGGGTCTTGACCCACTGGGTGTTCTCGAAGACGCCGGCACCCATGTTCTTGATGGTCTGGGGCAGGGTCACGCTCTCAAGGGCGGGGCAGTCGCCAAGGGCATAGCTGCCCAGAAAATCCAGGTGCCGGGGCAGGCGGACGCTCTCCAGCTTGGTGCAGTTCTGGAAGGCATAGGAATCAATGTAGGTAACGCTGTCAGGGATGGTGAGCTCAGTCACTTCCAAAAGCCCCTGGAAGGAGCCGCTTCCGATCTTCTTCACCGAGGAGGGGATGGTGACCCCGGTGACGGTAGTATCCATATAATTGGCAAACCCCCGGATCTCGGTGACGGTGGAGGGAATGGTGACATGACCGCCGGAGCCGTTATAGGACAGCAGCACACCGTTTTGGATGACAAAGTCGCTGTCAGCCGCCAGAGCAGCGGCGGGCAGCAGGCCCAGGCAAAGGGTCAGGGCCAGCAAGATGGACAATGCTTTTTTCTTCATGTCAGGTCTCTCCTTATGGATGGTTTGGTGGAATATAGTCATTTTCAATATACCATCCCCGGGGGCCAAAAACAATATGCCGGGCGCATAGAGCTCCCAAAAAATTCAAGTAAAAAACGGCTGTAGTTTTTCCAAAAAGCCACATTCTTTCCTTGACCTTTGTCCCATATGGTTGTATAATTTATACAAATCACGCAAGATTTTTCCAGTGGATTGTGTACATTTCATAAATTTCCATTTTCTGGAATCTATAAATTGTAAGATTTTACCATCTCAACGGGAGGTTATTTTATGCCAAAGAAAACCACCGCCGCCCCCCAGGGGCCCTTAGACCGGTTCCTGGCAGGCAGTGAAGCACATTTGCAGGACTTTTTGGGCAGCCACCCTGCCCAAAAGGACGGGCAGGAGGGCTATCTCTTCCGGGTGTGGGCGCCCCACGCCAAGGCGGTCCATCTCATGGGCGAGTTCAACGGCTGGGCCACCGACCAGTGCCCCCTCTCCCCCATCGGGGGCGGCGTGTGGGAGGGGTTTGTACCCGGACTGGAACGCTACGCTACATATAAATATGCCATCCACACTCAGGCGGGCGAGGTGCTGGCCAAGGCCGACCCCTTCGCCTTCCACGCCGAGACAAGGCCGGGCAACGGCTCCAAGGTCTACGACCTTACAGGCTATGAGTGGGGGGACGGCAAGTGGCTGGAGTGGCGGAAGAACAATCCCGTCTACTCCTCCCCCCTCAACATCTACGAAATGCATCTGGGCTCCTGGCGGCGCACCGGGGAGGACGAATTTCTCTCCTACCGGGACATGGCGCAATACCTGGTGCCCTACATCAAGGAGATGGGCTTTACCCATGTGGAACTGATGCCTGTCACCGAGCATCCCCTGGATATGTCCTGGGGCTACCAGTGTACCGGCTACTTCGCCGCCACCAGCCGGTTCGGCACCCCCCACGACTTCATGTATCTGGTGGACCAGCTCCATCAGGCTGGCATTGGGGTCATTCTGGACTGGGTCCCCGCCCACTTCCCCCGGGACGGCTTCGGCCTCTACCACTTCGACGGTCAGCCCTGCTACGAGTACACCGATCCCCGGAAGGGAGAGCACAAGGAATGGGGCACCATGGTCTTTGACTATGGGAAAAACGAGGTCCGTTCTTTCCTCCTGTCCTCCGCCCTCTTCTGGCTGGAGCAGTACCACATCGACGGGCTGCGGGTGGACGCGGTGGCCTCCATGCTCTACTTAGACTACAACCGGAAGGACGGAGAGTGGATCCCCAATATGTTCGGCGGGCACGAAAATCTGGAGGCGGTAGACTTCCTTCAGAAGCTGAACACCGCCATCTTTCAGGACCACCCGGACGTTCTCATGATCGCCGAGGAGTCCACCGCCTGGCCCAACGTCACCAAGCCTGTGGGCGAGGGCGGACTTCAGGGGGGGCTGGGCTTCAACCTGAAGTGGAACATGGGCTGGATGAACGATCTGACCCACTACATCAAGCTGGACCCCTACTTCCGGCAGTTTAACCACAGGGATATCACCTTCTCCTTCATGTACGCGTTCTCGGAAAACTTCGTACTGCCCATGAGCCACGACGAGGTGGTACATATGAAGGGCTCCCTCCTCAACAAGATCCCCGGAGAGTACAAGGACAAGTTCGCCGGGGTGCGGGCCTTTTATACATACATGCTCACCCATCCGGGCAAGAAGCTCATGATGATGGGCAGCGAGTTCGGCCAGTGGAACGAGTGGCACTATGAGCACTCCCTGGACTGGCACCTGCTGGATGAGAACCAGGAGAACCGGGATATGCAGGCCTTCTTCAAGGAGGCCAACGCCCTCTATCTCCGCCGCCCGGAGCTGTGGGAGGTAGACTTTGACTGGCAGGGCTTCCAATGGCTGGAGGCCGACGACCAAAGCGCCAACACGGTAGCCTTCCTCCGGAAGGATAAGAAGGGGGATTTTCTGGTCGTCCTCTGCAACTTCTCCCCCGTTCACCGGGACGGCTACCGGGTGGGGGTCCCCGTGGGAGGCAAGTACGAGGTGCTCCTCAACTCCGACGACGCCGCCTTCGGCGGCAGCGGCCTGGGGGACAAGGACCTTGTGGCCAGCGAGCCTATCCCCTGCCACAATGAGGAGCAGTCCATACGGGTAAACCTGCCCCCCATGTCCAGCGTCATCTACCGCTGTGCCCGGAAAAACCCCGCCCGCAAGCCCAAGGCGGAAAAGGCGGGCAAAACGGCAAAGGAAGCCGCCGCTCCCAAGGCGGTCAAAAAGAGCTCCACCGCCAAAAAGGCCGCGGAGAAGAAGCCGGCAAAAGGCAAAACGGCCAAAAAGGCCTGATTGTATAGATTCGGATGATTTCCATGCTCCCAATAACAACGAGGTGATGAAGAAGTGAAAAAAGAATGTGTAGCCATGCTTCTGGCCGGCGGCCAGGGCAGCCGGCTCAAGGCCCTCACCAGCAAAGTGGCCAAACCGGCAGTCCCCTTTGGGGGCAAGTACCGCATCATTGATTTCCCCCTGAGCAACTGCATCAATTCCGGCATCGACACGGTGGGCGTGCTGACCCAGTATAAACCTCTGGAGCTGAATGCGTATATCGGAAACGGACAACCCTGGGATCTGGACCGTTCCGACGGCGGCGTCCATGTGCTGCCCCCCTACGTCCAGGAGGACGAGAAGGGCACCTGGTACAAGGGCACTGCCAACGCCATCTACCAGAACATCGGCTTTTTGGAGCAGTATGACCCTGAGTATGTGCTCATCCTCTCGGGCGACCACATCTACAAGATGGACTACTCCCAGATGCTGGACCACCACAAGGCCACCAAGGCGGCCTGCACCATCTCAGTAATGGAGGTCCCCATGGAGGACGCCTCCCGGTTCGGCATTATGAACGTGGACGAAAACGACAAGATCTTCGAGTTTGAGGAGAAGCCCAAGCACCCCAAGAGCAACCTGGCCTCCATGGGCATCTACATCTTCACCTGGAGCAAGCTGCGGGAGTATCTCATCGCCGATGAGGCCGACGAGAAGAGCAGCAACGATTTCGGCAAGAACATCATCCCCGCCATGCTGGGCGCCGGCGAGATCATGACCGCCTACCGGTTCAAGGGCTACTGGCGGGATGTGGGCACCATCGACTCTTTGTGGGACGCCAACATGGATATGCTCTCCGCCGACAGCGACTTCGACGTTTATGACTCCACCTGGCCTATCTACGCCCGGACCTCAGTGAAGCCGCCTCACTTCACCGGCGCCACCGCCTCCATCTCCCACTCCATTGCCACCAGCGGCAGCGAGGTCTACGGTACGGTGGAGCATTCGGTGCTCTTCCACTCCGTCACCGTGGAGGAGGGCGCCGTTGTCCGCTACTCCATCATCATGCCCGGCGCTAAGGTGGAGAAGGGCGCCATTGTGGAATACGCCATTGTGGCAGAGAACGCTGTCATCGGCGCCGGCGCTCATGTGGGCGGCGAAAAATCAGATGCCCCCGAATGGGGCATCGCCGTGGTTGCCCAAAACCTGAAGGTCGGCGAAGGAGCTGTCGTGGCTCCCAACGCCATGGTGACCCGGAACGTGAAGGGGGTAAAAGCATGAAAGACCTGCATGGAATCATTTTCGCCTATCGGGAGAGTCCCAATCTCCGGGAGTTGGCCCAGGTGCGCAACGCCTGCTCCGTCCCCTTCGGCGGCCGGTACCGTTTGATCGACTTCGCCCTTTCCAATCTGGTAAACGCCGGCGTTGACGACGTGGGCCTCATCGTCCACTCCTCCTACCAGTCCCTGCTGGACCATGTGGGCTCGGGCAAGGACTGGGACCTCTCCCGGAAGCACGGCGGTCTTCGCATCCTGCCTCCTTTCGGCTACTCCGGCACCAACGTAAGTTCCGAGCACTACCGGGGCCGTATGGAGGCTCTGGCCGGAGTCCGCTCCTACCTTCAGAAAATCCGTCAGGATTATGTGTTCCTCTGCTCCGGTGACCTGGCCGCCAACCTGCCTATCTCCGAAGCCTTTGAGCAGCACCTCAGCTCCGGAGCGGATATCACCGCCATCTGTGTGCCCTCCACCACCTCCGACCCGCAGCGGACCACCTACTTCACCCTGGGCGAGAATAACAAGGTCACTGATATCACGGTGGGCCCCAATGTACCTTCGGGTATTGTCTCTCTGGAATGCTACATTCTGTCCAAGTCCCTGCTGCTGAGCCTGGTGGACCGCTGCGCCACCCACAACGCGCACTCCTTCAACCAGGGGGTCCTGCTTGGCATGGGCGATCAGCTGGATATTCGGGCTTTCATGTTTGACGGCTATGCCGCCCACCTGATGGCCATTGGCGGGTATTTTATCCGGAGCATGGAGCTGCTGGACCCCCGGGTCCGCGCCTCCCTCTTCAACCCGGAGCGGCCCATCAAGACCAAGGATATGTCCAACCCCTCCACCATCTACGGCACCGAGGCCCATTCGGTGAACTCCATGATCTCCGACGGCTGTGTCATCGAAGGCACCGTCATCAACTCCATCCTGTCCCGTGAGGTGCGGGTGGAGAAGGGGGCCGTGGTAGAAAACTGTATCCTGCTCCAGGGCACCACCGTTCAGGCGGGGGCCACCCTCCGGTACACCATCACGGACAAGAACGTGCGGGTATGCCAGGGCCGGATGCTCATGGGCCACGGGACTTACCCCATGGTCATCGCCAAGAATCAGATCGTCTAAGGAGGCTTTTATGAACATACTCTTCGCCTCTTCCGAGGTAGCCCCTTTTATCAAGACCGGCGGACTGGCCGATGTGGCCGGCTCCCTGCCCCAGGCGTTGGCCCGGAAGGGCCACGACGTGCGGGTCATTCTGCCCCTCTACGAAGGCATCAAGGACGAGTGGCGCAGCCAGATGACCTACCTTCAGAACTTCAACGTCCATCTGGCCTGGCGTACCCCCTACTGCGGGCTCTTTGAGCTTCAGAAGGACGGGGTCACCTACTATTTTGTGGACAACGAATACTATTTCAAGCGGGGCGGTATCTACGGCCACTATGATGACGGGGAACGGTTCGCCTTCTTCTCCCGGGCGGTCATCGAGTCCCCCGGCCACCTGGGCTTCTGGCCCGACGTCATCCACTGCAACGACTGGCAGACGGCATTGGTGCCTATCTACCTGCTGGAGGAGCGGCAGCGGGTGCCCGAGCTCATAAACGCCAAGAGCGTATTCACCATCCACAACATCGAGTACCAGGGCCGCTACGGCCGGGAGGTGCTGGTGGACCTCTTCGGCCTTCCGGACAGCTATTTCCATGAGCGGATGCTCTCTTACTACGGGGACGTGAACCTTCTGAAGGGGGCCATCTACGCCGCCGACTATGTCACCACCGTCTCCCCCACCTACGCTTCCGAGCTGCGGTATGACTTCTATGCCCACGGTCTGGCGGGGGTGGTCAGCGACAACGCCCACAAGATCCGGGGTATCCTCAACGGCATTGACGTGGAGCGGTACGACCCCTGGAAGGACCAGAAGCTGCCCATGTCCTTCAGCGCCAAGCAGATGAAGGGCAAGAAGGCCTGCAAGGCCGCCTTGCAGGAGATGTCCGGGCTGGAGGTCCGGCCCGACGTGCCCGTCATCGGCTGCGTGTCCCGGCTGGTGAGCCACAAGGGCTTCGACCTGGTGGTGGAGGCCCTTCCCGAAATCATGGGCATGGACGTGCAGATGGTGGTGCTGGGCACCGGCGACTGGGCCTATGAGGAAGCCTTCCGGAACGCCGCCTGGCAGTATCCTAACCGCTTCTCCGCCCAGATCATGTACTCCGACGCCTTCTCCACCGCCATCTACGGCGGCGCAGATATCTTCCTCATGCCCTCCATCGCCGAGCCCTGCGGCCTCTCCCAGATGATCGCCATGCGCTACGGCACATTGCCCGTGGTGCGGGAGACCGGCGGGCTGAAGGATTCGGTGCAGCCCTACAACCAGTACACCGGGGAGGGCACCGGCTTCACCTTCGCCAACGCCGACAAGGGGGACATGGTGTGGGCCCTCCGGCAGGCGGTGGACCTCTACCACGGCGACCAGAAGGCATGGAAGGGCCTTCAAAAGACCGCCATGACCACCGACTTCTCCTGGGACCGGTCCGCTGGGGATTACTTGGAGATCTACGGCTGGGTCACAGGAAAATGATGATTTAAGACAGAGGGACGGCTCTTCTGTCCTGCGGGACAGCAAGAACCGTCCCTCTGTCTCCTGTTTTCCCTTATCCCCTATGGAAAAGGAGTCTTTGCCATGATAGACATTGTGTTCGGCGACGCTGAGGCTGGGGTGCTGCGGTGCTTTTATGCCTCCCAGGGCATCTTTGACCTGGACCGGCGGGTCTGTAAGCTGGAAGGCTGCGGGTGCCTCTTTCGGGGGCCCATCGGCGGGTCCTTTGACGACCCCCGGCGGCGGGAGGTCATGGTAGAGCTTTACAGCGACGAGGAACCGGAAAGTCGGGAGCGGGCTTTGGAGCGATGGGAGGGCTACCTCCGGCGGTTCCGGGACTGCCTGGCCGCTGCGAAGGCCGGGGAGCCGGTGCGGATCTGGTACTCCAACGAGCCCCATTCCCTGTGCGGGTTCCATGAGGTGATTTTCAACCTTTTCCCTCTGGGGGCAGACATTCGCGCTGTAAAGCTGCCCGAGTGGAGCCCCACCGAGGAGGGGAAGCGGCTTCTGGGCTGGGGGGCGGTGGAGCCGGAGGACATTCCGGCCTATCTCCCCCTGGAAGTATCCCTCTCCCCCGCCCAACAGGGAACCATTGCCGGGGAATGGGAAAGGCTGCGGCAGGAAAACGGTCCGCTTCAGGCCCAGGTCAACGGCAGGCTGGTGAGCGTCCCGGAAGACTTTTACCTCCCTTTTATCCGGCGGGAGGTCCCCGAGGGGCCCTTCCGGGTCTGTGACCTCATTGTCCGGGTGTTGAACTTCCACCTGGGCATTGGGGACGGCATTGTCTATGACGGCATCCGGGCCATGATAGAAAGCGGGGAGTTGGAGGCGGTGGAGACCGCCGGGCGGCCTTATTGGACGGTGGTAAAACGGGGGCCGAATTTTCCGGGGCAGGGGTAACGAAAAGCCCCTCCATAGATAGGTGAAAATGGCCCTCGTGTTGCACGTTTGCGTACATTCAGGGAAAAACTGTAACCAAATCTTAATATGGAGGACGTTTGAGTACAACGAAAGGTACAAATATGGGCGCAAAAAACTCCCGGACCTTGAAGGCCCGGGGACTTTTCATTTCATTTGGTGTCGGTACATCCTGCTCAGATAGTCCTCTCCATCCCCCCGGACCTCACAGAAAAATTCCCAGCCGTAGCGCTCGTAAAAAGAGGTATGCTCAGTGGCAAGGTAGAGGGTGTCAATGCCCATGGCCGCCATGTCGGTACAGACATGGCTCAGAAGGGCCCCGGCAAGACACTGGGCCATGCTCTCCTCATAGGCCTCCAGAGGCACCTTCCATTTGCTGTGAAACCACCGTGCGGCCTTTTCCGCCCACTGGGGATGGTCCCGCAGGGCAATGATCTCATATTCCATTATTTTTTCTCCCTTTCTCTTCTCTCCCGCCTATTCTACCATACCCCCCCACATCCCGCAAGGCCTTGTCCCGCATAGAAAGGGATTTGACATCCGGGGCGTGGTATGATAAGATAATTGGGCTTTTGTATTTCCTTAAATAAGTAAGAATGGAGTGACCCTCTTGCGTAAATATACCAAAAAAGACATGATGGAGCTCATCACCGGCAAGCTGCACCGGAACTTTGGCCGGGATGTGGATGAGGCCACCTCCGCCCAGATGTTTCAGGCCTGCGCCCTGGTGATCCGGGACATCATCGCCGAACGGCACCTGAAAACCGCCGACAAAATCCAGGAAAACCACTCCCGCCGGGTCCACTATCTGTCCATGGAGTTCCTCATGGGCCGGTCCCTCAGAAAAAACGCTTATAACCTGGGGCTGGAAAAGCCCCTCACCGAGGCCGTGGAGGCCCTGGGCTTCTCGGCGGCCGACCTCTTTGAGGAGGAGCCCGACGCCGGTTTCGGCAACGGCGGCCTGGGCCGGCTGGCGGCCTGCTACCTGGACGCCGCCACCACCCTGGACATCCCCATCACCGGCTACTCCATCTGCTATGAGCTGGGCTTTTTCAAGCAGAAGATCATTGACGGCAAGCAGGAGGAGCTGCCCGACAACTGGATGGACCTGGGCGGCACCTGGCTCATCACCCACATGGATAAGGCTGAGGAAGTCCATTTCGGCGGCAAGGTGGAGGACGTGTGGAACTCTGACGGCTCCCACTCCATCCAGCACACCGGTTACACCTCCGTGCTGGCGGTGCCCCGCGATATGCAGATCGCCGGCTACGACACCGAGCAGGGCAACGTGCTGCGGCTGTGGGAGGCCCACAGCCCCGACCCGGTGGACCTCACCTTCTTCAACCGGGGCGAGTACCTGAAGGCCCTGGAGCGGCAGGCCAACGCCGAGATCATTTCCAAGCAGCTCTACCCCGCCGACAACCACCGGGAGGGTAAGTCCCTGCGGCTCAAGCAGCAGTATTTCTTCTCCTCCGCCACGGTGCAGTCTATCTGCCGCAAGCACAAGAACGAGCACGGCACCCTCCGGAACTTCCATGAAAAGCACATCCTTCAGATCAACGACACCCATCCCACCCTGGCCATCCCCGAGCTCATGCGCATCCTGCTGGACGAGGAGGGGTATAGCTGGGATGACGCCTGGTTCATCGTCAGCCGCAGCTTCGCCTACACCAACCACACGGTGCTGGCTGAGGCCCTGGAGCGCTGGCCCCAGGACCTGGTGGAAGAACTGCTGCCCCGGGTGTGGCAGATCATCCTGGAGATCTCGGGCCGGTATCAGAACCAACTGATGGAGGCCTTCCACGGCAACATGAGCCAGGTGGAGAAGCTTGCCATCGTCTGGGGCGGCGAGGTGCGGATGGCAAACCTCTGCGTCTGCGCCTGTACGGCGGTGAACGGCGTGTCCGCCCTCCACTCCGACATTCTGAAAAACGACGTGTTCCACGATGCTTACCGCCTCTTCCCCCAGAAGTTCCAGAACGTCACCAATGGCGTGGACCACCGCCGCTGGCTCAGCGAGGTGAACCCCGAGCTGGATTCCCTTATCCGGGACTGCTGCGGCGGGGACAAGTACCGGCTCCACCCCGAGGCCCTGGAGGGGCTGGAAAAGTACGCCGACGACGCTGCCGTTCTGGAGAAGCTCCAGACCATCAAAAAGCACAACAAGGAGCGCTTTGCCGCCTGGATCCAGCGGGAGAGCGGCATCAAGGTGAACACCGACGCCCTCTTCGACGTGCAGGTCAAGCGGCTCCACGAGTACAAGCGGCAGCTTCTCAACGCCATGCACATCATCTACCTGCGCCAGAAGCTCCACGAGGACCCCAACTTCCTGCCCACCCCCAAGACCTACCTCTTCGGCGCTAAGGCAGCCCCCGGCTACGCCGTAGCCAAGGACATCATCCACCTTCTCAACTCCCTGGCCGACACGGTGAACAACGACCCGGTATGCAAGGATAAGCTCCAGGTCTTCTTCCTGGAGAACTACCGGGTGTCCATGGCTGAGATCCTTATCCCCGCCAGCGAGATCTCCGAGCAGATCTCCACCGCCGGCAAGGAAGCCTCGGGCACCAGCAACATGAAGTTTATGATGAACGGTGCCCTCACCATCGGTACATTGGACGGCGCCAACGTGGAGATGCACCAGAAACTGGGTGACGAGAACATCTTCCTCTTCGGCCTGAAGGCCGACGAGGTGGAGGAGATGCGCCGTCAGGGCTACAGCTCTTACGGCTACTACACCCAGAACCCGGCCCTCCGTGCCGTCATCGACCAGCTCTCCGCCGGCTTTGACGACCACGTGAGCTACGACGACCTGGCCCGGAGCCTCCTGTCCTCCGACCCCTACTTCCTGCTGGCCGACTTCGACAGCTACCGCGCCGCCCAGGCCCTGGCGGGCCAGACCTATCTGGACCCCAAGACGTGGAACCGGATGAGCCTTATCAACATTGCCCGCTCCGGCATCTTTGCCGCCGACCGGTCCATCGCGGAGTATGCGGACAACATCTGGAAGGTCAAGCATAAGTAAGCTGTTTTTAGCGCCCCGGCAAAATTGCCGGGGCGTGGCTTTTCTTTTTATATGTTAAACTTTTGTCAAAATGAACGAAACAATTTGGCTCCACCCTCCGTATCTTGTAGGGATGCCTATTTACTTTTCTCTCCTGGTTTGTTAAAATAGTATCAATAAATCGTTAAACATTTAACGGTTTGTCCTACGAGTCAGAGCGAACGCCTCTATATGGAAGGAGAACCAATCATGGATAAGGAGAAAAACACCCCGCTGGTAGACAGCGTGGAGGGCCTCACTACCCTGCTTCACCGGGTACAGAAGGCCCAGCGGATATTCGCCTCTTACACCCAGGAGCAGGTGGACAAGATCTTTCTGGCCGCCGCCACCGCCGCCGACAAGGCCCGCATCCCCCTGGCCAAGCTGGCCGTGGAGGAGACCGGCATGGGCGTGGTGGAGGACAAGGTCATCAAAAACCACTACGCTTCTGAATATATTTACAACGCCTACCGGGACACCAAAACCTGCGGGGTCATCGAGGAGGACAAGGCGGGGGGTATGAAAAAGGTGGCGGAGCCCATCGGGGTCATTGCCGCCGTCATCCCCACCACCAACCCCACCTCCACCGCCATTTTCAAGACCCTCATCTCCCTCAAGACCCGGAACGGCATCATCATCAGCCCCCATCCCCGGGCCAAGGGCTGTACCATCGCCGCCGCCCGGGTGGTGCTGGAGGCGGCGGTGGCCGCCGGCGCCCCGGAGGACATCATCGGCTGGATCGACGTGCCCAGTCTGGAGATGACCAACACACTGATGAAGTCGGCGGACATCATTCTGGCCACCGGCGGGCCGGGCATGGTGACGGCAGCCTACTCCAGCGGCAAGCCCGCTCTGGGCGTGGGGGCCGGCAACACTCCCGCCATCATCGACGACAGCGCCGATATCCTGCTGGCGGTGAACTCCATCATCCACTCCAAGACCTTTGACAACGGCATGATCTGCGCCTCCGAACAGTCCGTCATCGTTTTGAAGGGCGTCTATGACCAGGTGAAGAAAGAGTTCGCCCGCCGGGGCTGCTATTTCCTCCAGGGGGAGGAGCTGGAAAAGGTCCGGAAAACCATCCTCATCAACGGCGGCCTCAACGCCAAGATCGTGGGGCAGAAGGCCCACACCATCGCCGCTCTGGCCGGTGTGACCGTGCCCGAGGGCACCAAGGTCCTCATCGGCGAGGTGGAGAGCGTGGAGCTGAGCGAAGAGTTCGCCCATGAGAAGCTCTCCCCCGTTCTCGCTATGTACAAGGCCAAGGATATCGGGGAGGCCTTCGACAAGGCCGAACACCTCATCGCCGACGGGGGCTACGGCCACACCGCCTCCATCTACCTCAACACCGTGACCGAGCAGGCCAAGCTGGACGAGTTCGCCGCCCGGATGAAAACCTGCCGCATCCTGGTGAACACCCCCGCCTCCCAAGGCGGCATCGGCGACCTCTACAACTTCCGGCTGGCCCCCTCCCTGACTCTGGGCTGCGGCTCCTGGGGCGGCAACTCGGTGAGCGAGAATGTGGGAGTGAAGCACCTTTTGAACATCAAAACGGTAGCGGAGAGGAGAGAAAATATGCTTTGGTTCCGGGCCCCTGAGAAGGTCTACATCAAGAAGGGCTGTCTGCCGGTGGCCCTCAGCGAGCTGAAAACCGTGATGGGCAAGAAAAAGGCCTTCCTCGTCACCGACAGCTTCCTCTACCAGAACGGCTACACCAAGCCCATCACCGACAAGCTCAACGAAATGGGCATCGGGCACACCTGCTTCTTTGACGTGGCCCCCGACCCCACTCTGGCCTGCGCCAAGGCGGGAGCTGAGCAGATGCGGGCCTTCCAGCCCGACGTCATCATCGCCCTTGGCGGCGGCTCCGCCATGGATGCGGCCAAGATCATGTGGGTCCTCTATGAGCACCCCGAGGCCGACTTCATGGACATGGCCATGCGCTTTGTGGATATCCGCAAGCGGATCTACACCTTCCCCAAGATGGGGGAAAAGGCCTACTTCGTCGCCATCCCCACCTCCGCCGGCACGGGCAGCGAGGTGACCCCCTTCGCCGTCATCACCGACGAGCAGACCGGGGTGAAGTATCCTCTGGCCGACTATGAGCTGATGCCCAACATGGCTATCATCGACGCCGACTTCCACATGACCGCCCCCAAGGGCCTTACCTCCGCTTCGGGCATCGACGCTGTGACCCATGCGCTGGAGGCCTACGCCTCCATGATGGCCACCGACTACACCGACGGGCTGGCCCTCCAGGCGTTGAAGGTCATCTTTGAGTACCTGCCCCGGGCCTATGACAACGGCCCCAACGACGCCGAGGCCCGGGAGAAGATGGCCAACGCCGCCACCATGGCGGGCATGGCCTTCGCCAACGCCTTCCTGGGTGTGTGCCACTCCATGGCCCACAAGCTGGGTGCTTTCCACCATCTGCCCCACGGCGTTGCCAACGCCCTGATGATAAACGAGGTCCTCCGCTTCAACGCCGCCGAGGTCCCCGCCAAGATGGGCACCTTCCCCCAGTACGACCATCCCCGCACCCTCAGCCGGTACGCCCAGGTGGCCGACGCCCTGGGGCTCAAGGGCAAAAACGACGGGGAGAAGCTGGAAAACCTCATCAAAGCCATCAACGAACTGAAGGAGAAAATCGGCATCAAGGCCACCATCCGGGACTATGTGCCCGATGAGGCGGACTTCCTGGCCCGGCTGGACGACATGGTGGAGCAGGCCTTTGACGACCAGTGCACCGGCGCCAACCCCCGCTATCCCCTCATGAGCGAGATCAAGCAGATGTATCTGAACGCATACTACGGCAAGACCTTTGTGGAAGCCGGCATTCCCACGGGCCGATAAGGAGGAGAAAACTATGAATTTGAATGTGGTCATCGCCCAGCGCCCGGACAAGACCATTTACCGGGATGGAGACAAGTGTATCAAAGTGTTCAGCGAGGGCTACGCCAAGGCGGACATCCTCAACGAAGCCATGAACCAGGCCCGGGTGGAGGAGCTGGGGCTCCACATCCCCAAAATCCTGGCCGTCACCATGGTGGAGGGCAAGTGGGCCATCGTCTCTGAGTTCATCGAGGGCAAGACCCTGGCCCAGCTCATGAAGGAGGAGCCGGAGAAGAAGGACGAGTATCTGGACTTCTTTGTGGAGCTTCAGCTCCACGTCCAGGAGCAGACCTGCACCCAACTAAAACGGCTCCAGGACAAGATGAGTATGAAGATCGACCAGGCCGCCCTGGACGCCACCACCCGGTACGACCTCCACACCCGGCTGGAGGGGATGCCCAAGCACAAGAAGGTGTGCCACGGGGACTTCAACCCCTCCAACATCATCATCACCGCCGACGGCACCCCCTACATCATCGACTGGTCCCACGCCACCCAGGGCAACGCCTCGGCGGACGCCGCCCGGACCTACCTCCTCTTCTGTCTGGAGGGGGATACGGAGACGGCGGAAAAGTACCTGAACCTCTTCTGCAAGAAGAGCGACACCGCCAAGCAGTACGTCCAGAAGTGGATGCCCATTGTGGCCGCCAGCCAGTCGGTCAAGGCCATTGCGGAGGAGCGGAGCTTCCTCCTGCGCTGGGTAGACGTGGTGGATTACCAGTAAGAGTTTGGGCCACCGCCCAAAGAAGACCCCCCGGCGGATTTTCGCCGGGGGGTCCTTTTTCTGTTGGTTTTTCCGGAGGACCCCTCCGGGGGCGCCGCTTTCTTCGCGAAGAAAG
>JAAWPV010000024.1 GCA_022800215.1 Oscillospiraceae bacterium
TGCGGGCATAGCTCATCTGGTAGAGCGCCACCTTGCCAAGGTGGAGGTAGCGAGTTCGAGCCTCGTTGCCCGCTCCAGTCGAAATTTGCCTGAGTGTCAGCTGGCGCCGCCAGCGACGCCAGCTTGACAGGCAAGCAAATTTCTCCTTTTCAAATCAAAGCTGAGGACCGCTTTGATTTGATGGAAGGGCAAGGTCAAAGGCTTTTAAACAAACGTCTCACAGCTTGCTCCGACGCGGCAACGTAGCCAAGTGGTAAGGCAGAGGTCTGCAAAATCTCCACCCCCGGTTCGAGTCCGGGCGTTGCCTCCAAAAAAAGAGCCACACTGGCGAGTGTGGCTTTTTTTCTGCCGTATGGCTGTCGAATACTGAGAGAAGAGAGAGGAAAAAGGTCAATGGAAGTTTTAGAAAATATCATTGAATTTGTTATCGAGGTCGTGGTTCCCATTCTGGAATTGATGGGCATTTTCATCGTGGCGGAGGCCGCTCTGGTCAGCTTTGGCCGGTATCTCTACTGCCTTGTGACCCGGAACCGTGTCCATGTGAAGGGTCGGTTGGCCGTGGGACTTCTGCTGGGTCTGGAGTTCATGATGACCGCCGAGATCCTGAAAACCATTGTCATCCGGGACACTAAGGAGCTTCTGATTCTGGGCGGCGTGGTGGTCCTCCGGGGGATCCTTGCCTTTGAATTGAAGCAGGAGGAGAAGGAAGAAAGGGAAGAGGACAAAGAGGAGCGGGAAGCGGAAGCCCATCATTGAGAACGCAGAAAAGCGCTGTACCCATTGGGGTACAGCGCTTTTCTTGTTCTTCCGCCCCGATTATGGGACGCAGTAACAAAAATGTAACACAAAAAATTTTTCTTGGATGCACCAAAACGTACAACACCGGGGAGTGAAATCACCTCTTTTGGGAGGCCCCTGTTCCTAACACCAGACTGCGGAAGCCGGGAATGCGCCGGATGACTTCGGAAAGGATCAGCGTTCCGCCCCCACCGCCCAAAGCGGTAAAAAGATAGACCGCCGCCGGAGGAAGAGCGGTTCTGCTGAGCAAAATAGCCGTGATCAGCAGAGGGAGGTAGTGGAGCACATAGATGTCCCAGCTGTGCTTGACCAGCCACCGGGAAGCCCGGCCCTCCCGGTCCAGCCACGCCCGGCTGCAGCCGATGGCGGCCAGCGTTCCCACCCAGGCGCAGGCGTTGGCAAAAAAGCCCTTCAAAATGGCATAGTCGGTGTAATTCTGCCCCCAGTAAAGGACAGTAAAGCCCACATTCATCCCAAGCGCCGCCAGCAGCAGGGGCCGGCGCCGGTTTTCCAGGGTCAACTGGACTGCCTCATGGGAGAGAAGAAAATACCCCAGCAAAAAGGCCGTAAAATAGACCCCAAAACGGTACACCGTGATAAGAGGCGCGTTTAACACCTGAGTCCCGGCCCGCCCAGCACACCGGAAGCGTTAAAGAGGTAAAAAACGTGGTACACAAAAACCAGCGCCACCGTCCCGGCCCGCAGATTGTCCATCCAGACCCGTCTCATGTTTCGTCCTCCGCGCCGAAAATCATCTCCCGCAGCTTGGCAAACTGCTCCTGAGGCGGAATGGCAAGCCCTCGCTTGTCATCCCCCAAAATGAGCAGCGTGTCCCCCGGCTGGATACCGAATAGTTCCCGGGCCTGCTTGGGGATGACGATTTGCCCCTTTTCGCCCACCGTAGCCGTCCACGCGTATTTGCCCTTGGGTCCCTTCATAGGTACCACCCCTTAAAAATATAATAAGTATGATTTATATAACTTATTATACTTGCGGAGGGGAGAAAAGTCAATCCCCGGCTTGACGAAGGGGAACAGGCCGGGTACAATGGGGAAAAACCACCGGAAAGGAAACACCGCCATGACCTTCACCAACGAGACCCTTCTCCGCACCGCCCTCCAACAGTCCGCCATCGACATGGGCTGCGCCCCGGAGGATTTTCTAAAGCCTTCGCCTGTGGTGGTTCCCTCCGTCGTCCACCCCGATGCCAGGCGGTATCTGGAGCTGCCCTTCGACTGTCACCTTGTCTCCTACGGCGGCAACATCGTGGCCTCGGTGTCTGAGGCGTGCCGGGCGTTGACGGAGCGCTACATTGACCGCTTCCCGGCGGAGCATTGCTTTGAGACGCCCAATCTCCATGTGCTGGACGACACTTTGGCCCCTCTGGGCCTTCGGACTTGCTTCATGGCGGAGTATTTCCTCCCCGATTTGGACGCGCTGAAGCCCCTGGACTGTCCATATGAACTTCACCTTCTGGGCCCCGAGGACTTCCAAAGCCTCTACCTACCCCAGTGGTCCAACGCCCTGTGTGAAAAGCGGAAGCACCTGGATGTGCTGGGCGTGGGGGCCTTCGATGGGGAGAAGCTGGTGGGCCTTGCGGGCTGCTCGGCGGACTGCGATACCATGTGGCAGATTGGCATCGATGTACTGCCGGAATACCGGAGAAAAGGCGTTGCCTCCGCCCTCACCAGCCGTCTGGCCCTGGAGATTTTGGCGCGGGGCAAGGTGCCTTTTTACTGCGCCGCATGGTCTAACGTGAAGTCGGTGCGCAACGCCATTCGCTCCGGCTTCCATCCCGCCTGGGTGGAGCTCACCGCCAAGCCCTTTGCTTTTGTGGACAAAATGAACCTGGGGAAATGACCACTCATTTGACCGGGACCGCTGCTTTATAGCGGCGGTCCCGGCATGTTTTCTCCCTCTGATGCATACCCCTTAACGAAAGGGGTGTTGTCCGTGCTGGAGCGGTTGGCTGACAAACTGTGGCAGCCCTGGCTGCTGGGGCTTTTCCTGCTGGTGGGGGGCTGGTGTACCCTGAGGAGCGGTTTTTTCCCGCTTCTTCACCTGAAAACCTGGTTCCGGGGCTCGGTGGGGAGCCTTTTGAAGGGGAAAAAGCGAAAAACAGGGAAGGGCCTTACCCAGTTCCAGGCCCTGGCCACCGCTCTGGCCTCCACCATCGGCACCGGTTCCATCGCCGGGGTGGCTACCGCCATCTTCTTCGGGGGCCCCGGGGCGGTGTTCTGGATGTGGGTGTCCGCCCTTTTGGGGCTCATGACAAGCTTTGTGGAGAAGACCCTGGCGGTGAAGTACCGCCGGAAAGTTTCCGGCGGCTGGGAGGGGGGGCCCATGGACTACCTCTCCCGGCGGCTGGGCTGGAAAAAAGCGGCGGGGTGGTTCTCCCTCTGGGCAGTGCTGGCCTCCCTCACCGGAGGGGCTCTCGTTCAGTCCAACTCCATCTCGGCGGCTCTCCACGCCGCCTTCGGCTGGGATCGGTTGATCATCGGTGTGGTCACCGCCCTCTGCACCGGGGCGGTGATTTTGGGCGGCATTGGCCGGGTGGGCAAGGTCAGCGAAAAGCTGGTGCCCGCCATGGCGGTGCTGTTTCTGGGGGCGGGAACGGCGGTCATTGTTTCCCAGGCCCAGAATGTTCTGCCCGCCTTGCGGCAGATCGTCACCTGCGCCTTTACCCCTATGGCCGTGGCGGGGGGCGGGTTGGGCTACACCGTCTCCGGGGCCCTCCGCTACGGCGTGGCCCGGGGGGTGTTCACCAACGAAGCGGGGGTGGGTTCCTCCGCTATGGCCCATGCCGCCGCCGATGCGGACTCCCCGGCCCAGGAGGGCTTTTGGGGCATGTTTGAGGTCTTCTTCGCCACACTGGTGGTCTGCACCGTCACCGCCCTCTGTATTTTGGTGAGCGGGGTCTACGACCCGGCAGTCGCCCTTGATGCCCTCCGGAATGGCACCGTGACTGAAGCTATGACTGGCGCGCCCCTGGCGGGGGCGGCCTTCTCCACCTTCTTTGGCCGGTGGGGGAGCGTCATTGTGGCGGTCTGCCTGCTCCTTTTCGCTTTTACCTCTCTCCTGGGCTGGAGCTACTACGGGGAGCGGGGCCTTGCCCACCTCACCGGGGATAACAGGCTCCGGGGCCTCTTTCGGCTTCTGTTTCTCCTCACCGTGGCGGCGGGCAGCGTGGGCAGTGTGGGGCCCGTCTGGGCCATGTCGGACATCTCCAACGGCCTCATGGCCCTTCCCAACCTTCTTGCCATTGCCCTCCTGGCCCCCGAGGCTCTTCGGGAACTGAAAAAGACAAAAGGCCTCTGAAAAGACCGCCGCCCAAAGGGCGGCGGTCCGGCATGGACGGCTCAGCGTCTTATATAGATCATCCGCCGTTCGGTGACGGGGGTCCCCAGAGTGATGTCCCGCTCCGTCCCGTCGAAGCGGAAACCACAACGTTCGTAAAATCGGACGGCCTTCTCGTTGCCTTTCAGCACCCAGAGGGCAATCCTGGGATAGTCGGCCAACTGCTCCAAAGCGGCCTCCATGAGCCGCCGGCCCACCTTTTGCCCCTGATAGGCCCGGAGAACGTAGATGGCCCGGACTTCGCCCCAGCCGGGCAGGTCCTCATCTCGGCAGGGGCCGTATGCGGTAAAGCCTATGACATTCTCCCCGTCTTTGGCAACGATGATATTGTCGGGCCGCCCGTGGGCGGCGGCGATCTGCTTTTCCAAAGAAAGTCCCGCCAGAAAGTCCGCGTCCACCAGCCCGGCGTAGGTCTCCTGCCAGGACTGGTAGTGGACATACCCTTTGCCGTCCATCTCCGCCTCAGTCTCCATGGGCTTGAAGATGTATTGGTCCATTTCCATACCACCCTTCCTGCGTGTCGCCGTCCACCGGGATTCAGGCCCGGTTTGGCTTCCTTTTGATACGCAGCAGCCCAATGAAATCCTGGAACAGGGAAGTGTCCACCGGCTCAAACATGATCCATTTCCCGTCGTGGTACGTCCGGGCCTCGTCATAGTTTGCCTGCACTTCTTTTGTGTAGGTTTCCCGCTCCGCTTCAAATTTGGCTCGCTCCTCTTTTCCCAGAATGACCAGAAAGCCCACGCAGTTTTCTCTTGCATATAAGGCGCACAGGGTTTTGCCGCCCCGGCGGTATTTGTATTCGTAGTCCCAGGCCTTCCCGCCCTTGTTCCACACCCGGTCCATCTCATAGCGCTCCTCGATGGAAGCGCATAGCTGTGTCCAAACGTCGTAGAGGGGTGTTCCGAGCAAAGCAGTCAGTTCGTTTTCACTGGGTGGCATATGAACCCTCCTACACCGCTTCTAATGGCGGTTAGATTTTGATACTTTTTTCCTTCTCACAAATCTGCTTTATGGCGCCGTCTTTGATGAGGTAGCCTGTTCCAAATAGGGTGGTCGTGTTGCCCTCCACCAGAAAATAGCTTCCGTCCTCGATGGCATAGAACTCCCGGCCCCGGCTGTCCTCGTAGGTAATATCCTCAAACAGGCGTTGTCCGTCCAACCTATCGTCTTTTATCATCTGGTAATGGGGTAAGATCATCAGCTTTGTGATTCCCAAGCCGGGCAAAAATCGCTTGTACCCCGGGTCAATGCTTTCGCCCTCCAGCTCGGGCTGGGCGTAGACCAGCTCTGCGCTGTTCATGGTTCCGGCGCTGATACCGATGACAATTCCGTCAAAACCGCTTATATGTTCCTTCAAGCGGAGCCGCTCAAAAAATCTGTTTTGCGTCGGAACGTGCCCGCCGGCCAGTATCACAACATCACAATCGGCAATCTCGTTTACCAGCGCTTCATTGCGACTGTCGCATAGATCCAGTTGCCGGATGGACAATCCGCTCATGGGAAAGGCGGCGGAAAAAACGTCCATGATACTGTCGTTCTTCTCGATGTTGTCCGGGTCGGAACTGATGATCAAGACCCTTGCACTGTCTCTCCAATGCTTTTGCAGATTAGCCAGAAAGCCATTCTCTGTACTCAACCGGGTGGGTATTCTTGCGCCATCCTGCTTGAAATAACCAATACTGCTCGTTAAGAATGTGATCATGACATACGCCCCCTTTTCGCTTCTATTTTGCCGCTCATTATACCACGAAGCAAACATGCTTGCTTGCAAGGGCATTTTTGCGAGGCTGTCAATACCGCAGCCGCGCGCAGCAAGATAGTTTGCGGGTATTATAGCATAGACTGTTTTGCCTGTCAAAACATTTGCCCCATGTTGACAACCAAACCCCTTTCGTGGTATGCTGATAAAAACAACGAAAGGGGCTGACTGATCTTGCGCATGACCCGCTAAACGGCAATGAGATGAAATTCTGGGGGGCTTGACCCCCGCTCTTCTCATGCCCTTACCGGAAAAAGCGCAGGCAGTCCGCCCTCTTTTTATGCCTTTCGGCGAAAAAGCGGTCAGGGAAAGCTGTGCTTTTCCGTGGCCGTTTTACTTTGCTGAGAGGAGAATGTGTATGTCTGCCATTGAGATAAACCACCTGACCTTTGCCTATGAGGGCAGCTACCACAACATTTTCGAGGACCTGACCCTGAATCTGGACACCGCCTGGCGTTTAGGCCTCATCGGCCCCAACGGCCGGGGCAAGACCACTCTTTTGCGGCTTTTGAGCGGGGAGGAGGACGGCGGCAAGGCCCTCCGGGTGCCGGTGCGGTGCCGCTATTTTCCCTTCCCGGTCCGGGAGCCGGAGCGCATGACCCTGGACATCCTCTGTGAGGCCGCTCCCCGGGCAGAGGAGTGGGAGCTTCTTCGGGAGACGGGGCGGCTGGGCCTGGACGCCGAGCTTCTCTACCGCCCCTTTTCCACCCTCTCCGGCGGGGAGCGGACCCGGGCCCTGCTGGCCGCCCTCTTCCTGGAGGAGGGGGTCTACCCCCTCATTGACGAGCCCACCAACCACCTGGACGAGGCAGGCCGGGTCCAGGTGGCCCAATATTTGAAACGGCAGAAGGGCTTTCTTTTGGTCTCCCACGACCGGGCCTTTCTGGACGGTTGTGTGGACCATGTGCTGGCCCTGGAAAAGCAGGGGGCGAGGATCATCGCCGGGGACTACTCCACCTGGAAGCGGGAGTGGGAGGCGGCCAACGCCCGGGAAGGCCAGCGTAAGGAGCAGCTCAAGCGGGAGGTTTCCAAGCTGAAAGCCGCCGCCCGCCGCACCGCCGACTGGTCGGACAAGGTGGAACGGTCCAAAACCGGGGGAGAGGTGAACGCGGCGGTGAAGGACCGGGGCCACATCGGCCACATGGCGGCCAAGATGGCCAAGCGGTCCAAGGCGCTGCAAAACCGCCGGGAGAAGGCGGTGGAGGAGAAGGAGGGCCTGCTCCAAAACCTGGAGGAGGACCAGCCTTTGAAGCTGCGGCCCCTGACGTTTCAAGGCACCCGCCTGCTGACGCTGAAGGGGGTATCCCCCGTCTACGACGGCCGGGCGGTGTGCCCGCCTCTGGACTTGACCCTCGTCCCCGGCGAGCGGGTGGCCCTCACGGGGCCCAACGGCTGCGGCAAGTCCAGCATCCTGAAGCTGCTGGCAGGGGAGGCAGGGGCCTTTTCGGGGGAGAAAATGGCTTTTGCGGGGGAGCTTTCCGTCCCCGCCCGGCTAAAGGTGTCCTGGGTGCCCCAGGACGCCTCCTTCCTCCGGGGCAGCTTGGAAGAAGCCCTGGAGGGCTGGGACGTTGACCCCTCCCTCTGCCTTGCCATCCTCCGAAAGCTGGGCTTTGAGCGGCAGCAATTTGAAAAGGACCTGTCCCAACTCAGCGCCGGACAGCAGAAGAAGGTGCTGCTGGCCAAAAGCCTCTGCGAGGAGGCCCACCTCTACCTGTGGGACGAGCCCCTCAACTATGTGGATCTCTGGTCCAGGCGGCGGCTGGAGGAGGTGCTTTTGGAGTACCGGCCCACCCTGGTTTTCGTGGAGCATGACCGAATGTTCCGGGAGAAAATCGCCACAAGAACGGTGGAATTATGAGAAGAGAGAGGACCGGTTTGGTCCTCTCTCCGTACATCATTCACAGATCAGGCTGACCAGTTCCGTAGGGGCGTCCACAAAGGCGGTGGCTCCGTGCTGGGTGAGAAAATCCTTGTCCCGGAAGCCCCAGGTCACCGAGATACAGGGAAGGCCGGAATTTTGGGCGGTCTGGATGTCCACGTCGGAATCCCCGATGTAGACGGCCTTCTCCGCCTTCAGCTCCTCCACCACCCGAAGGACCATGGCGGGGTGGGGCTTTTTGGGGACGCCCCCGGCCTCGTTCTCCCCGGCGGCGGCGTCCATAAGGCCGGGGAAGTAGTCGGAGACGAGGCCCTTCACCGCCCCGTCAAACTTGTTGGACACCACCGCCAGCTTGCAGCCCTTCTCTTTCAAGGCCTTCAGCATCTCCATGACGCCGGGGTAGGGGGCGGTGGTATCCATCTTGTGCTGCTCGTAGTAGGCCTTGAAGATATCCAGCGCCCGGGCGGTCTCCCTGGGGCCGGTCCCGGCAGGCACCGCCCGCTCCATGAGCTTTGCCACCCCGTTGCCCACGAACTGCCGGACCTCCTCCAGGCTCCGGGCGGGGAAGTTCATCTCCCCAAGGGCGTGGTTGACGGCGTTTTTCAGATCCTCCAGGGTGTCCAGCAGAGTGCCGTCCAGGTCAAAGATCACGGTGTCATAGTGAAGCATATCGGTTTCCTCCTTTGATAAGTTGCGCTCGCCCCATTTTTTCATATAGCTGAGTACATCCATAAAGCTGGCGCCTAAATCGGACAGGGTATATTCCACCCGGGGCGGGACCTCGTGAAAGTCGTGCCGAAGGAGAAAGCCGTCGGCTTCCAGCTCCCGAAGCTGCTTTGTCAGAGAGGATTCCGTGATTTCACCCAGTTGACGGCGCAAAGCCCCGAATCTGCGAATATCACAGAAGGCTATGTAGTAAAGAATTTCCAGCTTCCACTTTCCGCCCAGAATTTTTTGGAGCGTGGACATGGTTTTGCAGCGCTGGACTGCCGTTTCCGTTTTTCTCATTTCGCATATCCTCCCGAGGTAATTATATCGCCACTGCACCCAAAAGACAAGATACTGCAAAAAAGTACCGTACTTTTCTTTTCGGGGGGCCGTGATATAATGGCGGAAATCAAGGAGGTTTTGTTATGCACTATACGGGAACGATCTGGCGGCCCCCCTATGAGGCGGACGCTCTTCTGCTGGAGGTGACGGCGGGCTGCACCCACCACGGCTGTAAATTTTGCACCCTTTATAACGACTTGCCCTTCCGGTTCAGAATGTCGCCGCTGGAGGATATTGAGGGCGATTTGCAGGAGGCTCAGCTTCTATGCACCGACCCCATTGCCATGCTGTCCGCCCGGCTGCAAGGACTGCCCCGGGCGGAGCGGGTCCGGCGGGTATTTCTGACCGGGGCGAATCCCTTTGTGTTGGAGTATAAGCGGCTGGCGGCCATCGCCGGTTTGATCCGCCAATACCTTCCGTCCGTTAAGACCATCGGCTGTTTTGCCCGGGTGACGGATATCGCACTGAAATCCGATGGGGAATTGACCGCCCTCCGTCGAAGCGGATACACCGGCCTGACCATCGGGATCGAGACCGGCGATGAGGAAGCCCTTCGCTTTATGAATAAGGGCTATGCCGCCGCCGATATTGTGGCGCAATGCCGCCGGCTGGACCGGGCGGATATCCGGTACAGCTTTTTCTATCTGGCGGGCATTTCTGGCGCCGGGCGCGGCGAGAGCGGCGCAAAGGCAACGGCGGATATCTGCAATCAGCTCCGCCCAACGTTGATCGGCGTCAACATGCTGACCGTTTATCCCGACTCGGAGCTTTACCGGGAAATCGAGCGGGGAAGCTGGACGGAGGAAAGCGAGCTGGAAAAATACAGAGAAATCCGCACTTTGCTTGCACATCTGACGATACCGACCCAATTTGCCGCCTTGGGGGCATCCAACGCCTTTCAATTTCAGGGAGCCTTGCCGCAGGACAAAGAAGCCCTCGCGGCGGCCCTTGACAGGATACTGGAAACGGTGGGGGAGGATGATTTGCGGGCATACCGCACAAATCTTCCCCATCTGTAAGCTGCGGCCTGCCTTGACAGGGAAAAGAAAAGTGTGCTATTCTGGCACAAAAAGGAGGCGGGAGGATGGACAAACAGACGGAAGATATTCTGCGGCGGCGGATGCACGGGCTTTACCTGTCCCGAAGCTGCTGGGATATCGGGGAGCTGTCCCGGGACCTTCTGGGGCTCCACTGCTGGTTCCACCGGAACGTGGCCTTCTCAGCCCTCATCCGGGGGTGCGGGCTGACGGGCTGGAAAACAGCCCTCACCAAGACCTGGCTCTACCGGGGCACCCTCCACGGGGCCGACTACGGGGAACTGCCCCTTCTCCTGGCCCTCCACGCTGACGAGGCCCCCTGGAACTGGTTCGGCCTTCCCGAGGGGGAGGCGGAAGCGGTGGCCCGGCGGGTACTGCGGCTCATGGAGGACGGAGTCTACTCCCGGGCAGAGATGCGGCAGATCTTTATGGACAGCTATGACACCGAGACGGTGGCGAGGCTTTTCTCCCCCTGGGGCGGCATCTTCGTCTATCTGGCCCGCCGCGGCAAGGTGGCCTTTCGGAATATGACCAGCCGGGATTTTGACCTCATCAGCGCCGAGCCTGTCCACTCCAAGGAGGAGGCTCTGGAGGAACTGCTGCCCCGGTTCTTCGCCGCTTACGGTCCCGCCGGCGTGGAGGATGCGGCCTGGTTCTTCGGCCTGGACAAGGCCCTGGTAAAGGAAGCCAAGGTGCTGGAAAAGCTGGACTGGATAGAAGCGGGGAAGGAGCGGCTTTATTATGTGCCCGATGAGGATATGGGCGATATCCCGCACTTGACCCTACTCTCCGGCTTTGACCCCTATTTGGTGTCCTACGTGGACCGGGAGGCCGCTTTGCCCAAGGAATACAAGAAGGCGGTCATCCTGAAATCCGGTATCTGCCTGCCCACCATCGTCGTGGACGGGGTGGTGGCGGGGCTTTGGAACATCAAAAACAAGGAGCCGGTGGTGGAGTTTTTCGCCCCCCAACCCAAGGCCCTCCGGGAGGAGGCCATGGCCCGGGTGGAGCAGATTAGTTGGGCCGTAAGCGGACGGCTGTAAGAAAACACATCCTATGGGAAAGTCCCATAGGGTGTGTTTTTTATAAAAGAACCTTCACCAAGACAAAGGCCATGGCCCCGCAGGCGGGGAAGGTGAGGAGCCACACGGCTCCCAGCGCTCCGGCCACCTTACCGTCAGGGGAGGCCCCTGCGCCGAAAATGGCGGCGGACTTGGCGTGGGTGGTGGACACAGGAAGGCCCCAAAGGGTGCAGAGGGCCAGGGTCACGGCGCAGCCCAGCTCGGCGGCGAAGCCGGAGCGGGGGTTCAGCCGGACCATCTTCCGGCCCACGGTATCGATGATGCGCCGGCCTCCCAGGAGGGTGCCCAGGGCCATGAGGGCGGCGCAGGCCCAGCAGGCGCTGAGGGGCAGAGAAAATTCCCCCGCTCCCAAGGTGAGAATAAGGGCCAGCACCCCCAGAAACTTCTGCCCGTCCTGAGCCCCGTGGAGAAAGGCGGTGCAGGCGGCCCCCAATATTTGCCCCCGGCGGTAGAGACCCTCTTGGTGCCGGGGCAGCAGGGAGCGGAAAAGCCGCCCCAGGGCGGCCCCCAGCAGGAGAGACAGGATAAGGCCGATACCGACCTGAAGCAAGGGTCCCAGCCGCAGCCGGTCCACCCCCAGAGCCAGGGCAGAGCCCATCAGCCCGGCGATGAGGGCATGGCTTTCGCTGGTAGGAATACCGAACCGCCAGGCCAGCACGCCCCAGAGGACGGTGGCGGCAAGGGCGGCGGTCAAGGCGGTGAGGGCCTGGGGGCCGAAGTCGGCGATGGAAAAGAGGGTCCGGGCTACAGCGTCGCTGATCGCCATGGTGCAGACCACCCCCATGAGATTGCAGAAGGCGGCCAGCAGCACCGCCGCCGGGAAGGGCAGCACCCCGGAGGACACCGGGGCGGCGATGGCGTTGGGCGCGTCGGTCCAGCCGTTGACCAATATAACGGCCCCCAGCAAAAGCAAAACAGGCATGAGAGACATAGCAACACCCCCTGCCGAAGTATACGGCAGGAGGCGGGAAGATAGAAGAAGATCTTGGACCGGACGGGAGGCATCAGCCAAAGAGGCCGATGCTCTCCAAAATACGGTTTACGTCCTCCGCCCGCTCGCTCCAGGCGGCGGCCTTGCCGTACTCCCGGCGGCGGTCCCGGGCCCAGGTGCCCGTCTCCTCCAGGGCCCGGGAGCAGAGCAGGGCAAAGTCGGAGGGGGAGTGGGCCCCGTAGACCACATCGGGGAAGTGCTCCACCTGGTCAGGGCGGAGCATGGCTACGATGGGTTTTCCGGCGGAGAGAGCTTCGAACATCCGGGAGGGGATCACGTCGTCATAGAGGTGGCCCCGCCGCAGGATATGAAGGCACACGTCGAAGGTATGAAGATAGTCGGGCATGTCCACCGGCTCCACGGGGCCCAGGTAGTGGACGTTGGGTTCCTCCAAAAGCTCGGGCAGCAGGTAACAGCCCGCATCCCGGCCCACCAGGACAATGTTGCAGTCGGGGCGGGAGACGGCCAGCTTAATGACAGGGTCCAGGTCCAAATCGGGCCAGAGGGTGCCGGCGAAGCCGAAGATGGGACCGTCAAAGTCCCGGAGAAGCCTGGGCCGGGGCAGATCGTCCTTGGCGAACATGGGATAGTTGCACCCGAAGGGCAGCAGGGAGATGTTGCCGTTGCAGGGGGAGAGGTGGCCGGCAAGATCCGGGGAGGCGGCGAAACACACATCGGCGGCCACGGCCAGCTCACTTTCCCAACGCTCGGGGTATTCGGGCCAGTCCTGGTAGCAGTCGTAGACCAGGCCCCGATAAGCAATGTCGTCCAGATATTCCGCCCCGGCGGGGCTGGCGCACCAGAGAACAGGCTCCAGAAAGCGGTGCTTTTCCAGCTTCTGCTGGAGGAACTGGGCGGTGCGGCCCGCGTTGTAGCGGCTGAGGAGCCGGTGGGTGGGGTTCCGGGTGATGGTGGGGGGCAGGGTGTAGGCGATGAGATTGGGCCGCAGCTTTCGGCCTTTCCGCTTCCAGAGGTCGGAGCCGCGGGGGGCGGGAGGCTCGAAGAAGAGGACCTCGGCGTCCTTCATCCGGCTCATAAGCTGCTGGGTCCGGGTGGGAATGCCGGACCAGGGCTCGGCGGCGAGACATACCACTTGTCGCATAGATGTGCGTCATCCTTTCAAAGAGGGAAATGGGGGAAAATCAGGGGGCGGAAGGGGGCTCCAGGCCCAACAGGGCGGCGGCGGCCTCCTGGTTCCGGCGCTCGATCTGCCGGAGCCGCTCCACCCCCTCGGTGAGAAAGGCGGTGTCACCGATGCGCTGGACGGCGGCGTCGATATGGGCCTTTAGGGCCTCTTGGGTCAGGTCGTGAAGATCGGTGTAGAGGTCCTGGCCGATGTAGCTGAGGAAAGAGCTGACCTTGGGGTCGTAGACTACGCCCACCAGGGGGACGCCCTGGCCGGCGGAGAAGACCAGGGCGTGAAGGCGCATGGACACCACCACCTGCATCCGGGCAAAGAGGCCGATGGTGTGCTCGGCAGAGCCCGTCTCATCCAGCAGGTGATGAGGGGCCTTCATGCGCCGGGCCACCTGTTGGGCGGCCCCCACGTCCAGCCGCTGTTCGATGGGAAGGAAAACGGGAGTGAGGCCGTGCTTTTCATAGGCATAGTCGGCGGCCCGGGCGAACACGTCTACCTTGCTCTCAAAGCCGGGCCAGGGCCGGAGGGTGATGCCGATATACTTCCCCTGGGGGTCCAGCCCGGCGTTTTCCAGCAGGCCGTCCACCGTGGCGGCACCGGCGGCGGGGAGAATGACGGTGGGGTCGGCGGAGAGGATGATCTCCGGGTGGGTGACCTTCATGTTCTCCAGCTCCGTTTTGGAGTGGGTGTCCCGGAGGGTGATGACATCCACCCGCTTCTGAAGGATTTTGGCGCACAATTTCCGGTTGGAGGGGTACTGGATGGGGCCGATGCCGCAGCCGTACATGATGACCTTGTTGCCCAGTATCTTGGCCGCCCAGAGGGTGAAGAGATAGAACCAGAGGCTCCGGCGGCTGGTGGCGTCCTGCATGAGGGAGCCGCCGCCGTTGATGTAGAGCCTTGTTTTACTCATCCGGTAAAGAAACCGGGGGAAGTGGAAGGTGTAGATGGAATTGACCCGGTAGATGAGCCGGGTCTCCTTGGGCTTCCGGGACATGACCCAGAGAGGCATATCCGGGTCCAGATGCCGCATCTCCCGAAGAATGGCCTCTAAAATGGCGTCGTCTCCGGCGTTCCGTTTGCCGTAGGAGCCGCAGATCAAAATGCCGTCCCGGCCCTTCTGCTGCCGCTCGGCGCGGCGGAGGATGGTGCGGTAGATCTCCTTCTGCCGCTCCAGGGTGGATTCCAGAGAAAAGTCGGCCTTTGCCCGCTGGTAGAGACGCTCCCCCAGGTGGCGGCGGAGCTCCGGGTCATTGTAAAGGGAGACAAAGTGACGGGAGAGGGCCTCGTAATTGCCTGCCTCGAAAAGAAGGCCGTGGACCCCGTGGTCGATGAGGTAGGGAACGCCCCCCACCCGACTGGCCACGGTGGGCAGGTGGAACCGGGCCCCCTCGGTGAGGGAGTAGGAGAAGGTCTCGGACAGGGAGGTCAGCGAATTGATGTCGATGGCGTTATAAAAGCTGTCCGTGTCGGTGATCCATCCGGCAAAGCAGACCTGCTCCTGTACGCCCAGTTCGGCGGTGAGGGCCTTCAGCCTGCCCATCTCCTCCCCGTCGCCGGCGATGAGGAGCCGTAGCTTGGGGCAGCTCTCGTGGGCCAGGGCGAAGCCCCGGAGGAGGGTGGGGATATCCTTCACCGGGTTCAGGCGGGCGGTGATGCCGATGATGACGCAGTCCCCGTCCCAGGAAAGGCCCAGGCTCTGAAGGTAGGCCTCCCGGTCCAATTTGGGGATGCGGGGGGTGAAGTCCAGGCCGTTGTAGATGGTGAAGAGCCGGTGGGGGTCAAAGCCACGGGTGATGAGCAGGTTCGTCATGGCGTCGGAGACCCCGATGCGGTAGTCCAGCTTCCGGAGGGACAGGGCGTTGACGATCCCGAAGGTGAGCCGGGCCAGAGGACGGCCCAGGTAGTCCAGCTTGTAGTCCGAGTGGACGGTGGACACCACGGGAAGACGGAGGGAGGAGCGGAGGAGGGCCCCCATCATGTTGGCCCGGGCCCCGTGGCAGTGGATGATCTGGTAGCCGCCCTCCCGGATGAATTTTACAAGGTCCCGGCGGACACGCAGGATATTGTTGCCGGGAAAGATGACGGTGTGGATGCCCAATTCCCGGGCCTCCTGGGCGAAGGGGCCGTCCATAAAGCAGACCATGGTCACATCCATGCTTTTGCTCAAATCGTGAAGCAGCATGTGGACATGGGTCTTGGCGCCTCCCGTGTCGCCGCCGCTGATGAGGTGAATGACTTTCATAGGTTCCTCCGAAAAAAAGACTTGTGGGAAGATGTGGAATGTGATAAGATAGGCATTGTCCCTTTGGGTCTATTTTACCACATGGGAAAAAATATACAACCAGAAATCGACGGAAATATCCGCCGAAAAGGAGAATACCAATGAAAGACGGAAAGTTGTTCGGGAAGATCAATATAATTGACCTGCTGGTGGTCCTCATCGCCATCTTCGTGGTGGTCATGGTAGCTTTGAAGATGACGGGACATCTGGGCGGCGGTACGGCCCAGACGGCGACCACCAAGGTGGTCTACACCGCCCGGGTGGAGCGGATACGCCGGGACGTCTATGAGGCGGCGCGGGCTTTTGTGGAGGACGCCAAGGCCAACGGTAAGGAGGGCGACCAGCTCATGGCGAATGGGGAGCTCCTCAACGCCTATATCACTGATGTGACCGCTGAGGATCATGCTGATGTCACCATCGGCGCATACAACGGCGGGTTCAGCGTGGTCTCGGCCGATGATACACTGGATGTGACGTTTACCATCGTGGCCTATGGTGTGGATACCATCACCACCAAAGTGGGCACCCAGGAGGTCCGGGTGGGCAAGGCCCACATCATCAAGACCACCCACTTTGAGTTTGCCAGCGGTTCTGTGGTCACCTGTGACTGGGAGAGCGGCACCGCGGCGGACTAAAGACGAAAAGCAGACAGTAAAAGCGGGGCAGGAAAGCAATTTCCCGCCCTGCTTGTTTTCAAGGAGGAAATGAGATGGAAGCCTTCGGCCTTTGGGAGGGTACGGTTCTGTTGTGGATACAGGAAAACCTGCGGGGGTTTTTGGACCCGCTGGTTTCCTTTTACACCCGGCTGGGGGACAGCGGGCTGGTGTGGATACTGCTGTGCCTTGCGCTGCTCCTCCATCCCAAGACCAGAAAGGCCGGTGTGGCAGGGGCGGTGGGACTGGTGCTGAGCCTTTTGTGCACCAACATCCTCATCAAACCCCTGGTGGCCCGAACAAGGCCCTGGCTTCTTTTGGAGGGGCTGGTGCCGCTGGTGGTGGAGCGGGACCCCAACTCCTTCCCCTCGGGTCACTCCAGCGCCGCCTTCGCCTGCGCTATGGCATTGTGGGGGACGCTGCCGAAAAAGTGGGGGAGGCCGGCCCTTGTCTGTGCGGGACTTATGGCCCTTTCCCGGCTCTATGTGGGGGTCCACTTTCCCAGCGATGTGCTCTGCGGCACGCTGGTGGGGATCTTCTGCGGCTGGTGCGCCTGCAAGCTGTTGAAGCTGTGGGAAGAGAAAAAAAGACTGCAAAAGGGGTGCTTCCACTGATGTGGAAACACCCCTTCCTGTTGCACGGACCCAAGCATCTAAGCGAAAAAGTTTACAAAAAATTCATAATTGCCCCGGAGGAGAGAGATGCCCAGCGATGAGAGATAGTTTTTCCGCCCTGGTGAGCTGCTTGACAGCGTATTCCCGCTTGAGGGCGGCGGACTTGTCGCCGCAATCCTCCCGGTAGACTACGGTCAGAGGGCCGCGGCCTCGGGTGTATTTGGCCCCTCTGCCGCTTTGGTGGACCTTCAGGCGTTTATCCACGTCGGCGGCGGTGCCGGTATAAAGGGTGCCGTCGCCGCATTGCAGGATGTATACCCAATAGGACATGAAAATTCTCCTTTATGTACCCCCCGGAAGGGGGGCGCGGTGTTATTTGCAGCCGCAGGTGGTGCCGTGGTTACCCAGCTGGAAGGAAGCGCATTCGGTGGATTCACACTTGCTCACGTCCTTGCAGGTGCAGCCCACGGAGATCTCCTGAAGGGTACACATACCGGTGGTAGCGGCGTGGTAGGCGCAGGAGTCCACGGAGCACTTGATGCTGGGGTTGCCGTTGATTTCGCGTTTCATAGTCAAATTCCTCCCTTTGATTTTATCGCTTGGGCCGTTTTTAGTATGGCCCGGCGGGGAAGGAATATGACAGAAACCATTATACCTTTTCGGGCAAAAGCTGGCAAGTCAAAAAAGCCGGGAGTGAGCATAGTATAGGGTGGAGGTGAGACAATGAATCTGAAAAACAACCGTATCACCGTGGGCGAACTGATGGATTACGAGCCGGCTAAGGCGGTGTTTCAAAAGCGGTTTCCCATGGTCATGCGCCACCCCATGCTGGGGGCGGCCCGGACGGTGACGCTGGAACAGGTCATCGCCGTGGCAAAGGGGTACATTCCGGAGAAAAAGATCCAGGAGACCCTCAACGAGCTTCAGAAGGTATGAGCCGCGCATACCAGCGGAGACCTTCGGTCCCCCGCTGACGCAGGAGAAAGAGAGAGGTGGCGGCGTCCCCCAGGTAGAAAAGAGCCGCGGGGATGGTGAAGGCCGCCGGGATGCCGCCGGCCCAGGTGAGGACCCAGGGCTGGACCACATAGACAAGGGGCAGAGCCAAAAAGCCCCAGAACAGGCTGAACAGAAGACAGACCCGCCCCTGAAAATTGAAGGGCAGGGCGTGATAGCTCCAAAAGGCCGCGTGGGCGGCCTTTTCATAAAAAAGGGACAAGCCCCACTCGGCCAGGGTGGCTGCCCCGGCCCCGGCCAGATAGAGAAGCAGGGGAGAGGCCTTGACGGCCGGAGGCAGCAGGAGGATCCCCAGGGCGCCGATGCCGTATACTGGGCAGACAGGGAGGATCAGGTGGCACTTCCGGTCCCGTTTGGGATGGCGGATGAGCCGAGCGAAGGTGATTTCAAAGAGAAAGCCGCAGAAGCTGTAAAAAAAGAACTGCCAGAAAAGAACACCCATGCTGCCGTCCTCCGTTTCGGTGTTTTCAATATCTTTGCCGGAAGGGGAAAAAGCATACGGGCCACTTTTTTACTGCGGAAGAAAAGAGAGACGTTCCAGAAAAAAGGGATTGACAAATAAAACCGGAGATGCTATCATACTAAAGCTGACCGCTTCAAGGCGCGTCGTTTTATGCGGGTGTAGTTCAATGGTAGAATCCCAGCCTTCCAAGCTGGTCGCGTGGGTTCGATTCCCATCACCCGCTCCAGCGTCGGGGCAAGCTCTGCATCCCTCGCTTCCGGCGAAGCCGAAAGCTCGCTCGTTCCGCTGCCCCTCCTTTCCCCAGGCCGCCTGGAGGACGGCGGCCCGGGGGCCCCAAAGGGCGCGCATGATATGCGCTTGTAGCTCAGGTGGATAGAGCAACTGCCTTCTAAGCAGTGGGCCGGGGGTTCGAGTCCCTCCAAGCGTACCAATCCTTTGGCGGCTTCAAATTTATATGGTGGGCGTAGTTCAGTTGGTAGAGCATCGGATTGTGGTTCCGAGTGTCGAGGGTTCGAGTCCCTTCGCCCACCCCAGAATTGGCGGCAGGGCCGAAGCAGTCGGCTTCGGCCCTGCACCTTTTAATTACGATGGGGTGTAGCCAAGCGGTTAAGGCACGGGACTTTGACTCCCGCATCGCTGGTTCGAGTCCAGCCATCCCAGCCAGAAGCGTGGAGCGACGGTCAGCTGGGAGGATAACGACGGAGCGGAGTGAAATTCCGCCGGGGCAAAGCCCCAGAGGAATTTTGCGCAGTCGGAGGAGTTATATCTCCCAGCGAACTGACCGGCGCGCAGCGTGACAGGGAGAAGCGCATCCCTTCGTTGCTTCTCCTTTCCCCACAAAAGCTGAGGACCGCTTTTTTGGGGACCCTATTTTGATATATTTTGCCTGACCCGGTAGCTCAGTTGGTAGAGCACCTGCCTTTTAAGCCGGTTGTCCGGGGTTCGAGCCCCCGCCGGGTCACCAAAAAGCCGAAAACCCCATTGGGGTTTTCGGCTTTTTATTGTATCGGGGCGAGAACCGGTGAGATACGGCAGCCGTTTGCGAGGACATAGGACGAGCATTACGGATGCCTATGCCGCTCCCGCATGTTGCTTTTTTCTTGACGGTTTGTTGTACCATTCATGATTAGAATGGTGACAGAAACCGGCTTGTGTGAACTTTTTTCTCATTCTTGGCGTTTTGACTATTGCGTTGATTGGGGAAAAATGGTATGATAAGCTGGTATGAAAAACAGGAAGCCTTTTGGAGGGGGAAAGCCTCTCCGGGATGGCTTTGTCCTTGGGCTGGACAGGCCCGGACAGGGAAGGGAGGGGTGGATACGAAGGTACAGGAAGCGACCAGACAGGAGACCCTTCACATCGCTGTGGGCGTGCTGTGTTTCTCCGCAGTCATGAACCTGGTGTTCGCCTGCCTGAAGAAGTGGGAACTTTCCGTCCTCTGGGGTACTCTTCTGGGGGGCGGCTGGGCCGTCCTCAACTTCTTCCTGCTGGGGCTCACGGTGCAGGGGATGGTGGCCGACCCTGACGAGAAGCGGGGCAAGATGAAGCTCCAGCTTTCGTACTCTTTGCGGATGCTCCTCACCATTGGCGTGGTGGTGCTGGCCATCAAGCTCCCGGGCGTCAACTGGATCGCCGCGGTGATCCCTCTGTTTTTTACCCGGCTGACCATCTTAGCCATGCAGATGCTTGGTATGTATAAGCCCGACGACAAGAAAAGCGAAAACAAGGAAGGAGGCGATGGAACGGTATGAACGTGGAGATCAACGGCGCACAGATCTATTTTACCATCCCCATTCTGGGCGGGATCCCCATTACGGCCACCATCGTCAACGGAGCGCTGGTCACCATCGTCATTCTGGCCCTCTGCCGGTATCTCACCCGGAACCTGCAGGTCCGGGCGGTGAGCAGGCGGCAGGTCATTGCTGAGTTTTTGGTGGAGACGGCCCAGAAGTTCGTCAACGAGAATATGGGCGTGAATTTTGCCTACTATGGGCCTTTTGTCGCGGCCCTCTTTTCCGCCTCCCTCTGCTCCAGCCTTTTGAGCCTGCTGGGGATGTTTGCCCCCACCAGCGACCTTTCCACCACCGCCGCCTGGGCCGTGATGGTCTTTGTGCTCATCACCTACACCAAGATCAAAACCGGCGGCGTGGGGGGCTACCTGCTGGGCTTTACCCAGCCCATCCCCGTGCTGACACCCTTCAATATCCTATCGGAGCTGGCTACCCCCATCTCCATGGCCTTCCGTCATTTCGGAAACGTGGTCTCGGGCAGCGTCATCTCTTCTCTGGTCTACGCGGCCCTGGCCGCCGCCTCGGTGGCGCTCATCAGCCTGCTTTCGGGCACCGCCGTTATCCCCGCTGTCGTGGTCCTTCTGGGCGCTGCCCTGCTGGGGACCGGGATCCGGAAGAAAAAGACGGTCAAAAAGATCCTGGGCGGGATCGTCGCCGCCCTGGGCGCCCTGGGCGTTTTGGGCTATCTGGGCATTCAGCTCGACATCCCGGTGCTCCAGGTGGGTATCCCGGCGGTGCTGAGCGTGTATTTTGACCTCTTCTCCAGCGCCATGCAGGCCTTTATCTTCTGTATGCTCACCACCCTCTACATCGCCTCAGCGGCGGAGACGGACTGAGCGGACATCGTTTTCCGGCGTCTCAGGACGCTGAAAATAAAAGTAAGGAAATTCAAGAAACTTTTTAGGAGGACATCTTTATGGAAAGAGCAATCGTTTTGGCAGGATGCGCCATCGGCGCCGGTTTGGCCCTGATCGCCGGTATCGGCCCCGGTATCGGCGAAGGCTACGCAGTCGGTAAAGCCTGTGAGGCCATCGGCCGTCAGCCTGAGTGCAAGGGCGACGTCCGTTCCAACATGCTGTTGGGCTGCGCCATCGCCGAGACCACCGGTATCTACGGCTTCGTCACCGGCCTGCTGCTCATCTTTGTGGCCCCTGGCATCTTCATGGGCTTGCTGTAAGTAGTCCCGGGCAAGACGGGCAGGGTAAGTCCCGGCCCGTTATAAGGAGGAGACTGTATGAAAGAATTTCAAGCTTTGGTCACCCTTGCCCCGTGGACATTCATCTTCCAGATTTGCAACCTGCTGATTTTGATGACCGGCGTGAAGCATTTTCTCTTCAAACCGGTCCAGGAGGTCCTGGCCAAGCGGGCCAAGGAAGTGGAGGACACCTATGCGGAGGCCGAGACGGCCAAGACCGACGCCGAGGCCATGCAGAGCGAGTACCGGCAGCGGCTGACGGACGCCAAGAGTGAGGCCAATGAGATCGTGAAGGCGGCCAATGTGACCGCTGCGCAGCAGGCTGAGCAGTTGGTGGGTGAGGCCCAGAAGGAAGCGGTGGCCATCAAGCGCCGGGCCGAGCAGGACATCGAGACCGAGCGGAAGAAGGCCGCCCTGGAGCTGAAGGGCGACATTTCCGCCCTGGCCCTGGAGCTTGCCGGCAAGGTGGTGGAGAAGGAGCTGGACGTTTCCACCCAGCAGAGCCTGATCGACGGCTTCATCGGCGATTTGGGTGACCTGTCATGACGGCGGCCGAGAAGGAATACGGCGAGGCTCTCTACGAGCTTTGCAATGAGGAGAACTGCGCCCAGGAGGTGGGGGAGCAGCTGGATACGGTGTGTGCCCTGTTCCGGGCCGAGCCCAAGTATCCCCGCATCCTCCAGGACCCGGCCCTGCCCAAGGGGGAGCGGCTTCAGATGCTGGACGAGGCCTTTGGGGGCGGCGTTCATCCCTACCTGCTGAATTTCATGAAGATCCTGTGTGAAAAATCGGCGGTGGAGATGCTGCCCGGCTGCGCAGAGCAGTTCCGCGTCCTATATAACGAGGACCGGGGCCTTCTGCCTGTGACGGCCACCAGCGCTGTGGCTCTCACCGAGGGGCAGCGGCAGGCCCTTATGGAAAAGCTGTCCAAGCTGACAGGCAAGACCATCCTCTTGGAAAACAAGGTGGATGAGAGCCTGATGGGCGGCGTGAAGGTGAACTATGACGGCAAGGAGCTGGACGGCTCCGTGGCCGGGCGGCTGGAGACATTGCGCCGGCTCCTGACGGACGGCAATGGCTGAGCCTTTGATTTCAGAAGGAAAGTGGGTGAGACGATGCAGTTGAAACCGGAAGAGATCAGCAAGATCATCAAAAGTCAGATCAAGCATTACGACGCCAAGCTGGAGAGCGCCGAGACTGGCACTGTCATCATGGTGGGCGACGGCATTGCCCGGGCCTACGGCCTGGAAAAATGTATGTCCAACGAACTGGTGGAGTTCCAGAACGGCGAGTACGGCATGGCCCTCAACCTGGAGGAGAACAGCGTGGCCATCGTCATCCTGGGCTCCGACGAGGGCATCAAGGAAGGCGACACGGTCAAGCGCACCGGCAAGGTGGTCAGCGTCCCCGTGGGCCAGGGAGTCATTGGCCGCGTGGTCAACGCCTTGGGCCAGCCCATCGACGGCAAGGGCCCCATCGAGAGCGAGGAGATGCGCCCCATCGAGCGGAAAGCCGCCGGCATCATCGAGCGGAAGAGCGTCTCGGTGCCCCTTCAGACGGGCATCAAGGCCATCGACTCCATGATCCCCATCGGCCGGGGCCAGCGGGAGCTTATCATCGGCGACCGCCAGACCGGTAAGACGGCCATCGCCGCCGATACCATCATCAACCAGAAGGGCCAGGGGGTCATCTGCGTCTACGTAGCCATCGGCCAGAAGTATTCCACCATCGCCCAGTTGGTGGAGACCCTCACCGCCGCGGGCGCCATGGACTATACCACCGTGGTGGCAGCCTCGGCCTCTGAGCTGGCCCCCATGCAGTATATCGCCCCCTACTCGGGCTGCGCCATGGCCGAGTATTTTATGGACAAAGGGGAGGACGTGCTCATCATTTATGATGACCTTTCCAAGCACGCCGTGGCCTACCGTGCCCTCTCCCTGCTCATCCGCCGTCCCCCCGGACGGGAGGCCTTCCCCGGCGATGTGTTCTACCTCCACTCCCGGCTTTTGGAGCGGGCGGCCCGTATCGCCCCCGAGTACGGCGGCGGCTCCATCACCGCCCT